>CAYINH010000004.1:0-25067 GCA_964364615.1 uncultured Gemmatimonadaceae bacterium | reverse complement strand
CCCCCCCCCCCCCCCCCCCCCCCCCCCCCCCCCCCCCCCCCCGCCCCGCGCCCCCGGCTCGTATAGTAGTCAGCATATGTCGGCACGCGCCATCGGCACCGCGACCATTTCCTTCGGCCTGGTGTCCGTCCCAGTCAAGTTGTACTCCTCGAGCGAATCGGCAGCTTCGCTCTCGTTCAATCTGCTCCACAAGAGCTGCGGTTCCCGCCTGAAGCAGCAGTACATCTGTCCCCAGGATGGCGAACTGGTGTCCCGGTCGGACATGGGCAAAGGCTACGAGTTCTCCAAGGGACAATTCGTCCAGTTCACCCCCGAGGAGCTGAAGAGCCTGGAGGAGAAGGCGACCAACTCGATCAACATCGCCGAATTCGTCCCGCTCGCCGCGGTGGAACGGCTCTTCCTCGACAAGGCGTACTACCTCGGCCCTGACAAGGGGGGCGATCGCGCCTATCGGCTGCTCACCGAGGCGCTCCGGGAAACCGGTCGTGCGGCACTCGGCCAGTACGCCTCCCGCGGACAGCAGTATCTCGCTCTGGTCCGCCCGCTCGGCAACCTGCTGGTACTGGAGCAGCTCCACTACGCCAACGAGATTCGAGGCGCCGACGACGTGCCGCTGGAGGAAGCCGAGGTCAAGCCGGCCGAGCTGGCGCTCGCCAAGCAGCTCATCGAACAGTCCGCCACCGACGAGTTCCGGCCGGAGCGGTATCGCGACCAGGTCCGGGACCGGGTGCTCGAGGCGATCCAGCGGAAGGTCGAGGGCCAGGAGATCATCGACCAGCCGACCGAAGCGCCCCAGACCAGGATGATCGACCTGATGGACGCCCTGAAGGCGAGCCTTGCCCGGGGAGGAACCCGGCCGCCGGACGGCCCGATCCCCGCCCAGCCGGCCGAGGACGCGGCCGGCTCCGGGTCCCGACAACGCAAGAAGGCGTAATGGAGGCCGTCGGCTACACGTCGCGGGAAGCTGCTGGCCTCTTCGGGCTGACCCCCAACCGGGTTCGGGCGATGGCGCGCGCCGGGCTCCTCAACCCCGAGCGCGGGGCCCGGCGCGAATACCGCTTCTCCTTTCAGGACCTCGTTCTCCTCCGCACCCTCAAGTCCCTGATCGACGCCCGGCTCCCGCGGGGCCGGGTGCACCGCGCCCTCCGGCAACTCCTCCGCCAGCTGCCGGAGGGCCGCAAGGCCAGCGAGATCCGGCTGGCGGCCGACGGGGGACGGATTCTGGCCCACGACGGCGGCATGGTCTGGAGCCCGGAGAGCGGACAGATCCTGATGGACTTCGCGGCCGCGGGGGGATCGGCAGTGGCCGCCCTGTCGCCGTTCACCACCACCGACGCCGCCGCCGAGGAGTGGTACCAGCACGGACTCGACCTGGAGCCATTCGATGTGGAAGGCGCCAAGGCCGGCTACCTGCAGGCGCTCGACCTGGCGCCGCAACATGGTGGCGCCCACGTGAATCTGGGGCGGCTGCTGCAGTCGGAGGGGGGGGTGGTGGAGGCGATCGGACATTACCGCGCTGCCCTCGATGCCGATCCGTGCCACGTCACCGCGGCATTCAATCTGGGGACCGCCCTGGAAGAAGCCGGTCTCACCGAGGAGGCCATCGCGGCCTACCGGCTGGCTCTGAGCGTCCACCCTGCCCTGGCCGATGCCCACTACAACCTGTCCCTGCTCTACCAGCGGACCGGCCACAAACTCGCCTCGCTGGTCCACCTCAAGCGCTACCGGGAGCTGGTCGGCACCCAGCACTGACCCCGACTAGGGCGCCTCGTCCTCCCCGGCCGTCAGTCCCAGCCACGAACCGAGGGTCTTCTTCCTCCGCGGCGTCCCGGTCGGCGGCGCCTCCTTGATCACCAGCTCCGACATGAACAGGCCTCCCCGCAGCACCACCAGGTCGTCGGTGAACTCTCCGCGGAACCGACGGGGCTTGGAATGCTTGGAAGAGGCGAGCACCTCCCGGCACTCGTTTTCGACCTGGGTCCCCGGCGGAATGGTGATGGTGACCGATCCCAGCGTCACCGACAGGTCGATGACCGTGGTCTCACTGGTGAACTGGGCATCCCGGAAGTCGAGCTTGAGTTCGCCCAGGATGACCAGCACCTCGAGGTGCTCTGGCACGATCCAGAACCCGGCCCGGTCGGTCGACCCCAGGATGCTGGGAATCCGGATCGAGGCCGGGGCGCCCACCGGGAGCGGGGTATCGACCCGCTGGACCGGGTAGCGATAATCCTCGAAACCACCGGCTGCCTCCGGCGGGGTGACCGGTCGGGGCACGGCCAGCAACCCGGGATCGGTTGGCAGATCCGCGATGATTGCCTGCATGATCGCGGCGGTCTCGGCGTCCCGGAGCAGGGCGTAACGCTCTTCGAAGACTTCGATCGACAGCAGTCCCGCGGCCTGCGCCTCGCAGAGCCGGGCCACCGCCGCCCGGCGGACCCGATCGGTCGGGTTCACTGTGGCGCCACGACCCGGAGCGCCGCGGGGGCCACGGTGAACCGGACCGGGGTCTGACCCAGCGACTCCCCGTCCGCCACCAGCGGCATCGGCCGATCGGTCTCGACCACGATTTCGTCTCCCCGGTACATGGTGACTGCAGGGTGGAGCACATGTCCTCCCGCGTACGCCGTGGGCAGCAGCCGCAACAACTCCAGCCGACTGACTTCACCCACCAGACAGACGTCGAGCAGGCCGTCGTCGGGGCTGGAGTCAGGCGCGATCCGGATCCCGCCGCCGTACCTCCCGCCGTTGCTCACGGCCACCAGGTACCCCCGGCGCTCGACCCGACCAAACGGGCCGGTCACCGTCATCGTCGGCAGTCGGAAGCCCGGAAGATAGGCGACCACCCCGACGGTATACGACCACCGCCCCAGCAGCCGCCACGGCCATCCCTGCACCCGCCTGTTGACCTCGGCATCAAGCCCGATGCCGGCCACGGTGCAGAACAGCCGGTCATTGGCCCGGCCCAGATCCACCGTCCGCACGACCCCACTCAGGAAGACGTCGACGGCCCGGTCCCGATCGACCGGGATGCCGAGCACGGCGGCAAAGTCGTTGCCCCGACCCGACGGGAGGATTCCGAGGGGTGTGGCCCGATGCGCCAGGGCGGCGGCCACGTCGCCGACCGTGCCATCCCCACCGCACACCAGCACCCGGTCGTGGTCGCACTCCGCAGCCATCCGGCCCGCTTCACCGGGGGCCCTGGTCACGAAGAGATCGACCTGCCACCCCGCCTCCTTGAGGCGTTGTACGGCTCGATGCGCCCCCGCCGGGCCGCGCCCCCGTCCAGCGACAGGATTGGCGACCACCAGCACTCTCATTACCGGGGTGGAAGATGGTCGCGGGTGGCAAGGTCCCAGTAGGACGGGAATCCCGCCTGGACGCCGGACCGGAAGGCATCGAAGGTCTGCACCAGCGCGGTGCTCAGATGGCCCGGGACCGCGTCGGGATGGAGACGGGTCCGACCGAACCAGCTCCGGATGATCACGCTGTGGGCGTCGCTGGGCAGCGCGAGGGTCGTCTCGGCGAACCGGTCGAAGGACCCATCGCCCCAGAGGTAGAACTCCACGTTCGAGACGTACAGCGCCGAGACGGTCAGGCCGCGGCCCGCCAGGTCCCGACCGATGGCCGCCAGCGCATGGGGCCCGGCCAGATCGCCCACCACCGGGATGATCCGGTCGCGGAGCTGCAGGTCGCGCACCACCAGATAGCGGGCCTCCGAGGCGAGGAAGCTGCTCTGCTCACCCGCCAGGTCCCTGGCCTGAACCAGTTCCCGATAGGTCGGGTAGAGCGGGCGAGGACCGCGGCCGAAGCTGGTGAACCGGAGATCCAGTCCGGCGGCCATGAAGTCCCGGTGAAACCGCTCAATCGTCGCCAGGTCTTCCCTGCTCAACTGCACCCCGAACCCGGCCATTCGGGCGTCGACCCGGACTCGGGCTCGGGACGCCGAGGCCTCGGTCATCGCCAGGGAATCCACCGCAGTGACCAGTTGATCAGCCGACTGGTCACCCCGACCGAGGAGATCCGCCGGAAGACTCCGGCCGAAGAGGAGAGCCAGGTACTCCGTCCGATTGGAGGCCTCCTCCATGATCGCCTTGAAGAGCAGATGGAGCAGGAGGTTGTCCCGTCGGAGGTCCAGCAGATAGGCAATCTCGGGCCGGATCTCCGCGAGGTAGGAGAAGTTCTGATCCGGCCCGACACCAATGTAGCCGCCGCCGCGCACCCGGTGCCGGCGGAGCGGACCCAGCGCGTGGAGGTAGGACGATTCGTTGGAGATCAGGTTGTCGGTATCGAAGAACCCGCCCGGTTCCGACAACTGCTCGATCAGGCCGGCGAAGGACCCGCCGTCCGCGGGGGTCGTCTGGCGGGCGGGCGCGCAGGCCACCGCCCAGAGCAAGGCCGCCACCAGCCATGCCCTGGCCCTGCCAGGCTTGCGCGGGCGGCGAGTCGGAATCCCGACCCTCACGCCATCACTCCGACCGGTCCCGTCGCCGTGATCGGTATCCCCAGCTCATCGAGCAGCATCGTCGCTCCGGTGGGTCGGTCTCGTCGAAGGCCAACCCGGGTCAGGATCAGCCGCTCCTTGGCCCGGGTCATCCCGACGTAGAGGAGGCGGCGCGCCTCCGGGAACTGATCGACACTCCCGCTCTTGAGCGCTCGCCATCCCGGCATGCTGTCATCTTCCACTCCAATCAGGTAGACCCGGGAGAACTCCAGACCCTTGGTCGCGTGCAGGGTCAGCAGGTTCACCCGGGTCTCGGCCACGTCGGCGCCGTCGGACCGGGAGAGTGCCGCCATGTCGAGCAGGGCCCGGATCCCCTGGTGAAGATCGGTGTCCTCGACCAGATCCACCAGCGCCGTCAGCCGGGCGACCGAGACCGGATACCGCTGAGCCGGTTGCCGGCTCCGCCGGAGTCTGGCCCGCAGCCCGTCGCCACCCAGCCGCGCCACCACCACCTCGGGGTCGACGGGGGCGGTCAGTTCATCACCAGCCACGGCGGCCTCATAGCGATCCAGCGCCTCACCGTACCGGCCCAGAGTGTAGTACTTCGCAATCTCGCGGAGCGCGGTTTCGTCGGCCCCCGGGTCGGGGCTCGGGCCGATGGCGAGCGCCAGGCCGAGCCAGTCCAATCCGGGAGCCAGCGCCGCCCGCCGCTGGCGGGAGCGTCGGGCCTCATCGAGCCCGGCCAACACCCCCACCAGAGCACGGGCATCGTCGAGCGCCCGGTGCGAGGTTCCCGGGTCCACCCCGAACCGCTCGGCCAGGTCGGGAAGCCGGTGGCTCCCATGAACCACCGAGCGGGCCAGCAGCAGGGTGTCGAACACCGTCAGATCGGTGGCATCGAACCCGGCGGCGGCGGCCTCGCGCGCCAGCACCGGCAGGTCGAAGTCGATCCCGTTGTGCGCCACCAGAATGTCACCGCCCACAAATTCCCGGAACGCCGGCCAGACGGCCCCGAAGGCCGGCGCGCCGGACACCAGGTCGTCGGTGATCCCGTGCAGCGCGCTGACCTCCGCCGGAATCGGCTGGGTGGGCCGGACCAGCCGCTGCAACTCCTCCACGATCTTTCCGCCCCGGACCCGGCAGGCGCCGACCTCGATGATCTCGCAAGTGGCTGCCTTCCGCCCAGTCGTCTCCAGATCGAAGACCACGCAGTCACCCAGCCGGTCGGATACGTCCCGGACCGACAGCAGTTGCAGCGCCTTGAAGAGGGTCACCGTCGAATAGTCCGGTCCACGCAGATCGAGATCATGGGCGCCGATCCCCTATGGCGCATCGGGCAGGCAATCGCCCAACCCCGCGCCCCGGAGGAGCCCACGCAGCGCCAGATGGAGCCCGCCGGCCTCGGGCAGATGAATCGTGCCGCAGCTTTCCCGGACCCGGGCCAGATCGGCGGCCAGCTCCCGGGCGCCGGGGAACTCGAGAGGGTCGGTCAACTCATCGGCCCGCTGCATCAGCAAGCTCGGGGACCTGGTGGGACGCTGGAGGAGGAGGGCCTCAACCAGCCCGCCCAGGGTGGGCTGGGTGCGAACCAGGGCCGGGAGATTCTCCACGAAATGCAGGAACCGGCGCGCCACGCCGCGATCCTCGTCGCTCCCCCGCTTGAGCCGGTAGTACATCCGGAGCGCCGCCAGCACAGTGCGGTCGGGGCCGCCGAACTCCGCCTCCACCGCATTCATGAGGTGCCGTGGCAGAACCCGTCGGGCGAGGGCATCGACCGGGACCGGATCGTCGGGCGCCATGATGCAGGAGAGGGCGCCCAGCACCTCGGCGACCAGGTCGTCATCCATCAGGGCCCGGCCTCGGGCGGTCCGGATCGGCACCCCCGCCCGGAGGAGCGCCTGCTCGATCGGCGGGGCCACCTGGTGCTCCCGGTAGAGCACCGCAAACTCACCCCACGGCAGGTCGTGCTCGGCTCGCTGAGCCAGGATGTCCTGCACCAGCCACTCCACCTCGGCCTGGTCGCTGTCGAACCCCAGCACCCGGACCGGAAAGGGCGAGACCCGATCCGCCACCAGCTCCTTGTCGAACAGCCGGGGGTTGAGGGTCAGGGCTCGGCGGGCAGCCTCCAGAATGGCGGTCGAGCACCGCCGGTTGCGGTCGAGCACGATCGGCTCGGCAATGCCGAAGTCCCTGCGGAACCGGTCGAGCACCGTGGGATCGGCCCCGGCCCAGCTGTAGATCGACTGCTCGTCATCCCCCACCGCAAAGATCTGGTGGTGCCCCGCCACCAGCTGGCGGACGATCCCGTACTGGGTCGGATTGAGGTCCTGGAACTCATCCACCAGCAGATGGTCCCACCGCCCGGCCACGGCCGCCAGCACCTCGGCGTCCCGCTGGAAGAGATCGTGGGTCAACAGCAGGAGATCGTCGAAGTCCACCAGATTCCGGTGACGCAGCTTCTGGCGGTACTGCTCATAGAGCGCCACGTCCTGAACGGCGGCGGAGGACCGCCCCGCCCGGAGCCGGCTGAAGGAACCGAGCACCTGTCCGACCCGCTTGAGCGGGACCCCCATCCGGCGGAGCAGGGCCCGCTGGTAGTCCTCGTCGGCCACCCCGAACCCGCGCTCGAGCTGGACCCGTTCGGGATATTCGCGCAGCACCTTGAGGCAGAGGGCGTGGAGCGTGCCGCGGGTGACGAGTCGGGCGTCGGCATCGCCCCCCTCCTCCAGCCGCGAGGCGATCTCTCCGGCCGCCCGGTTGGTAAAGGTCACCGCGCAGATCCGCTGGGGCTGGAGGCCTCGTTCCCGGATCAGGAACTTGATCCGGCCGATCAGGCAGAAGGTCTTCCCCGCCCCGGGGCCGGCGACTACCAGCACGGGACCTGGTCCCGCCTCGATCGCCTCCCGCTGACGGTCGTCCATCCTGGTGGCCGTTGCCTAGCGCCGAGGCGGGTTGACGTAGGCGGGGATGTTGGACATGGCGTGATCAGGTGAGAGGGATCGGGGGCCGCGTGGCTCGCGACCATCCTGTGAATGGTAATCCCGGACGCGCCTCTTGCGCCCGCCCGGGCATTCCGGGACGTTTCGGCAGATTTCAGCGTCGGAGGTGGCATGGTCGTTCAGGTCGGGATGAGTGGGTACGCCTACCAGGAATGGAAGGGGACGCTCTACCCGGCGGACCTGCCCGCCGACGGGATGCTTGCGGCCTATGCTGGACACTTCCCGACGGTGGAGATCAACAGTTCCTTCTACCGGATGCCGTCGGAGAAGGTCCTGCTCGAATGGGCCTCCCGGGTCCCGGAGGGGTTCAGCTTCGCCCTGAAGGCCTCGCGCCGGATCACCCACAACCACCGCCTCAAGGATGTGGACGATCTGGTCAGCTATGTCATTCGGAATGCCTCGGTGCTGGGGGGTCGGCTCGGCCCGATGCTGTTCCAGCTCCCGCCGACGATGAAGAAGGACCTGGAGCGGCTCCGGGCATTCCTCACCCTGCTCCCGCGGGAATGGAAGATCGCGCTGGAATGGCGACATTCCTCATGGGACGACGCGGAAGTCCACGGCCTGTTGGGCGAACGGGGTGTGGCGGCAGTCACCGCGGAGTTCGATGAACAGGATCCACCGATCCGGCGCACCGCCGATTGGGGGTATCTCCGGCTCCACCGCCCGGGCTACACCAGGGAGGCGCTCGCGGCCTGGGCCGACCGGATCCGGGCCCAGGGGTGGGAGCGCTGCTGGGTCTACTTCCAGCACGAGGAAGCGGTGGCTGGCCCGCAGGTGGCACTCGATTTTCAGGAGCTGACCGGATGACCATGGAGGACACCACCGTACTTACCCCCTGGGATCGACTGGGCCCCGCCGTTCCGCGCCGCGGCAACGCGGTGACCCGAGGACTGTGCCGGGGGATTCTGCGACTCTTCGGGTGGCGCATCACAGGGATCCTCCCCGACCTGAGCAAGTTCGTCATCATCGCCGCCCCCCACACCTCGAACTGGGATTTTCCCATTGGTATTCTGGCCAAGTCGGCGATCGGGCTCCGGCTGTCGTTCTTCGGGAAGGACGCGTTGTTCAAGGGCCCACTGGGCTGGTTCATGCGATGGCAGGGGGGCCAGCCGGTGGACCGGAGTGCGGCGCACGGGGTGGTGGCGGAGACGATCCGGATCGTCAGGGAGTCTCCCCATTTCGTCCTGGCGATCGCACCCGAGGGCACCCGGAAGCGGGTCGCCTCCTGGAGATCGGGGTTCTATCACCTGGCACTCGGCGCTGGAATCCCGATCGTCCTGGGGCACCTGGATTTTGGCCGCCGGGAGGTGAGGCTGGAAGCCCCGTTCTGGCCGACCGGTGATGCCGAGCGGGACATCAAGGCCATTCGGGCTCGCTATCGCCACACCCGGGCCAGGCGGCCTGACCAGTACGATCCAGGGTCGCCCTGAGGCCACCCCGGGATTATCTTCCCGCCCCGGTTCGTCGGCGGATGGGTCCGCCAGGTGGCGGTCGACCGGTGGTGGGTCTGAGTCAAGGATGGAGCGATGAAGGCAAATGACATCCGCAAGGGCAGTGTCATCAACTACGAGGGTAACCCCTGTCGGGTGATGGACTTCCAGCACCGAACCCCGGGCAACCTCCGGGCGTTCGTCCAGGTCAGGATGCGGAACCTGAGCAACGGGAACAGCTTCGAAACCCGGTTCAGCTCGACTGAGTTCCTCGACGAGCTGCGGCTCGACACCAAGGCGCTGCAGGTGATGTACAAGGATGGCAACGGGGTCCATGTGATGGACTCTGCCACCTACGACCAGTACACCCTCGACGACGAGACGGTGGGCGATTCCAAGTCGTGGCTCGAGCCGGGGATGGATTTCCTGGCTGAGTGGTTGGAGGGCAAGCCGATCTCGATCCAGCTGCCGAGCTCGATCGAGCTGGAAGTCACCGACACCGCCCCCGTCATGAAGACCGCCACCAAGACCGCCTCCAGCAAGCCCGCCACGCTCAGCAATGGCGTGACGGTCCAGGTCCCCGAGTTCATCGGTGTGGGGGAGAAGCTCAGAATCAACCCGGCCAACGGGGAATACCTGGAGCGGGCCAAGTAGGATTCCCCAGGTCCCGCTGAGCAGCCCGACGCTCCGTCGAGGAGACCCTCCAAGAGCACCGACTTCCGCAGGCCCGGCATGGCCCTGGCGCTCCTGTGGGCCGCCACCGGCTGTGGCCTGTTCGATCCCACCACGCCCGACCTCGTCGGATGCCTGCCGGCCTACGCCGAGGTCGAGCAGGAGGCCAAGACCCAATTCGACAAGTACCACCCCCAGAGCGCGGGTCTCCTCGTCAACCTCGATGGCCAGACCGTCTGCCGGCTCTTTCTTGGGGCCTACGGCCCGACCACCGAGGTCTAGCGCGAGTTCCCGCTTATACTCTGTTCGTGAGACGGCACCCGGGAGGGGGTTATGGCACGGTCGAACTTCGGGACCTGCGAGCTCTGCGGGCGGCGAGTATCCAAGGCCCGGATGACTCGACACCTCGCTACCTGTGCGCCCAGCCGTGACGCCCAGGCGGCCGCATTCGAGTTGGTCCAGCTCCGGGTGGAAGCCGCTGGGGACGCTCGCTACTGGCTCCATGTTGAGGGGCGTCGGGATGCCACGCTCAAACAGCTGGACGCCCTCCTGCGGCGGGTATGGCTCGAGTGCTGCGGTCACATGAGCGCCTTTCGCAGCGGGCACCGCGAACTCGCCATGAGCACCAGGCTCGGAGCGGCATTCGGGAATCCCGGGCAGAGGGTCAGCTATGACTACGACTTCGGGAGCACCACCGCGTTGCGCGGTCAGGGGCTGAGCTCCCGAACGGGATCGCTGGGCCGAGCGACAGTGCGGCTACTGGCACGGAACGACCCCCTGCCATGGGCCTGTGAGGAGTGCACTCGGCCAGCGACGATCGTCTGCCCATTCTGCCTTGACGTCGGTCCCTTTCTGTTCTGTGACGAGCATGCGCAAGTGCATCCGTGTGCCGAAGAGGCGGCGTACTTGCCGGTCGTCAACTCGCCCCGGATGGGCGTCTGCGCATACGGTACTTGAGCACCGGCGGATGCCGGCGGATGCCGTGGCCCTGGTGACCTGGCTGACGGGATTGGGTGGGGTGGAGTCTGCCGCGCGTCCGCTCCGCGGCCGGATTCGATGCGACCGCCACCCTGGCTGGGAGGCACTCCAGTTGATTGTGGCTGACAGCCTGGACGTGGCCCTGACTCTAGCCGCAAAGCACTTGGGGCCGTACCTTCTGCCGAAACCGCCGGTTTCCCGCCGCCCATCCCAGCTCAGGAGGACCCATGGTCCAGCGACTCCGCCGCTTCTCGATCGGCCAGACGGCCAAGGTGTTCGGTGTGCTGTACGCCCTGATCGGGCTGGTCTTTGCCCCGTTCCTCATCCTCGCGGCGCTGATCGCGCCCGATCTCGCCGGCTTCGGGATCGGATTCGCCATCGGGATGCCGATTCTCTACGGGATCTGCGGTTTCCTGTTCACCGCCATCGGGTGCGCGCTGTACAACTGGGTGGCCCGCATGGTCGGAGGCATTGAAGTCACCCTGGACGACGGAGCGGCAAACTGACACCGGCCTGAGGGAGCAGGCCAGGAGTGGTGCCCCGCGGCTCCCGGCTTACCTTCAGGCATGTGCCCGAGCCATTCCGATCCGAGAGAGCCAGGTCCAGCGACCGTCCCGCCCGCCATGGACGACACGCTCCGGGCCCGCCTGGACGCGCTCTGCGCCGAGGGCTGGGCGATCTGGGATCGGTTCACCGCCGAAGTCAGCGACCGCCAGTTCCATCCCTTCGTGGCGGCGGACTACGAGATCGTCTGCCAGGCCCTGCTCCCCTACCGCGGTCGCGGGCTTCGCTTTCTCGAGTGGGGCTCGGCCACCGGGGTCATCACCATCATGGCCGACCTCCTCGGCTTCGAAGCGTACGGCGTCGAACTGGACTCGACCCTGGTGACCACGGCCCGCGGTCTGGCCACGAGGTTCGACTCCGGTGCCCGATTCGTCGCGGGGAGTTTCCTGCCCACCGGGTATCGCTGGCGGCCCGGCGACGGGGACGCCCGGACCGGCACCCTCGGGACCGGCGCGTCAGGATACCTGCAGCTCGGTCTGTCCCTCGACGACTTCGATCTGGTCTTCGGATACCCGTGGGATGGGGAGGAGCCGATGATGCTCGACGTGATGAAGTGCTACGGGCGCCGGGACGCGGTGCTGCTCCTGAACAGCGTCACCACCGGGGTCACGGCATATCGAGACGGGCGCGCCATCACCGGCGCTGGCTGATCACGGAGCGTCCGCAGCAGCCCGGTACCCCGGGAACGCCCGGCTAGAGTGGCAATTCAGTCAGCAGGCCCCTCGTCCACCCCATCCGGGGCCTCGTCCTGGGCGGCGTCGTCAGGCTGATCCGGGGCGCGCTCCAGCTTGCGAAGGCGCTTCTCCTCCTTCTTCTTCTTGCGCGCAAGCTCTTTCTGGCGCTTCTCAAATCCATAGTTTTGTCTTGCCAACCGGGCCTCCTTGCAGATGCCATGCGACCCGATGGGAAGAGCCATCGGAATCCCGTCGCCTGAGGGGTGATGTCGAAAGATACCGGTGTGACAGCCACCGCGCTCTGAAACGGCCGTCCAGACCCTCGGACGACCCCTGTCGCACCCCGGGGACTATCTTCCTCTCATGACCGCAACCTTCGCCTCCCTCGGTGTGGCCCCGGTCCTGATCGAGGCGCTCACCGCGCTGGGCTACGAGGAACCGACTCCGATCCAGCAGGAGGCGATTCCACCTCTCCTGGCGGGCCGGGACATCCTGGCTCAGGCCGCCACCGGCACCGGCAAGACCGCCGCTTTCGCCCTCCCGCTCCTGCAGCGGCTCCCGCCCACACCGCCGGCCTCTTCCCGGCCGGCGCTCCTGGTCCTGGTTCCGACCCGGGAACTGGCCGTCCAGGTGGCGGAGGCCTTCCACCGCTATGGCCGGGCCCTGGGCGCCCTCACGGTCCCGATCTACGGCGGCCAGGAGTTCAGCCAGCAGAGCCGGGTTCTCCGGCGCGGGGTCCACGTCGTGGTGGCCACCCCGGGGCGAGCACTCGATCACCTTCGGCGCGGCACCCTCGACCTGGGCGGCCTGGCCGCCGTGGTCCTCGACGAGGCCGACGAGATGCTCGACATGGGTTTCGCGGAGGAGATTGAGGCGATTCTCGAGGCCACGCCGGCCACCCGCCAGACCGCCCTCTTCTCGGCCACCATGGCCCCGCGCATCGCGAAGATCGCCGACCGGCACCTGCGCGACCCGGTCAAGGTGCTGGTGGCTCGGGAGAAGACCGCAGCCGGGAAGCTCCCCAAGGTGCGGCAGACCGCCTATGTGGTGCCGCGCAGCCAGAAGGTCCAGGCCCTCGGTCTGGTGCTCGACCTGGAGGCCCCGACCCTGGCCCTGGTGTTCTGCCGGACCCGGCACGAGGTGGACAGCCTGGCGGAGAGCCTGGGGGGCCGCGGGTATCGGGTCCAGGCGTTGCACGGCGGGATGACCCAGGACCAGCGCGACCGGGTCATGAAACGCACCCGGGGCGGGACGGTGGACCTCCTGGTCGCCACCGACGTCGCCGCCCGCGGACTCGACATCGAGCAGATCACCCATGTTGTGAACTTCAACGTGCCTGAGTCGCCGGCGGGCTACGTTCACCGGATCGGGCGCACCGGCCGAGCCGGGCGGGAGGGAGTGGCCATCACCTTCTCGGAACCACGGGAACACCGGATGCTCAAGAACATCGAGCAACTCACCCGGCAGCGGATCGAGGTCGCCAGGCTCCCGACGGTGCACGACATCCGCGCCAAGCAACTCGAGGTGACCAGCGACTCGATCCGGGAGGCCCTCCTGGCTGGCGATCTGGATGGCTACCGGGTGATTGTCGAATCCCTGGCCGACGAACACGATGTCATGGACGTCGCCGCGGCGGCGGTCAAGCTGGCGCACATGGCCGAGGTCGGTTCCGCGGGGTCAGATGCCCCGGAATTGCCGGAGCCGAAGCCCGCTGGCAAGCGCTCCGGGAAGCCGGCCCCACCCCGGAAGCAGGCTCCCGGCATGGTGCGGATCTATGTCGGAGCCGGCCGCAAAGCCAACATGCGCCCTGCCGACCTGGTCGGCGCCATCATCAATGAGGCGAAGATCGAGGCGGGGCAGATCGGGGCCATCGAGATCGCCGACAGGTTCTCCCTGGTGGAGCTGCCCGAGGACCGGGTGGACTCGGTCATCACGGCGCTCCGGGCCACCACAATCAAGGGGAAGCGGCAAACCGTCCGGCGGGATCAGGCCACCCGGCCCAGATGAGTGGCTCCGGACCGGAACCCGATCGAAAGGAGGGGTAATGCGCCGGATCTTCGTCGGTCTGTCCTTGGTCCTCTGCCTCGGCTGCTCTTCGGAGGGGGAGCAGGAGGCACCGAAGGCCCAGACCCAACGCGAGCGGGACAGTGTGGTCGGGGCCTCCAGCCTGCCGGGGGCATCGGGAGTCCGGGGGGCCCTCCGGGTGGCCGACTCGGCCGCAGCTCGCCGGGCCCTGGTCGATTCGATGGCCCGAGTCCCCTAGCGAGGCCCTGCTCCGCTGGACCCGTCGGCCGGGTTCGGCAGATCGGAAACACCCTGACATCACGGTGACCCATCCGGGCCCACCGCCAGGCGGCCGGTCGGCCGGTTCACGGTGAGAACCGGCCGCCCCTCACGAGGAAGGCAACGGATGGATACCAATATCGCGGAAGACATTCTGAAGCGGAACAATGATTTTGAAGGCAGCAAGGGCCTGGTGGATGTTCCAGGCATGTCCAGCTACCGCGTCTGCAACTTCCTCAATCAACTCGTCGCCTGCATGGATCCCGACGAGACCTACCTCGAGGTCGGCACCTGGAAAGGGCTGACCCTGCTGTCGGCGGCCCACGGCAATCACGGGAAGCTCTGCGTGGGCTGCGACAAGTTTCGCCTGTGGGGCAAATACTCGGGCTTCGGGCCCTATATCCGGCTGGCCTTCAATCGCAATCTGCGACGATACCGCAGGCACTCCGCCACCATTCACTTCCATGCCATTCCGTACCACGACTTGTTCTACCGACGATTGGTCCCGACTCCGGTCGGTGTCTATTTCTACGATGGCAACCACAGTGCTGAGGACACCAAAGCCGGCATTCTCGAAAGTATTCCCTTCTTGAATCGGCGAGCGATACTGGTGGTCGACGACTGGAACGGCCCGACGGTTCGTGAGGGGACCAGAGCGGCCCTGGCGGAGGGGGCCCTGACCGTTCTGTGGGAGCGCCACTTTGACGGTGATGGCACGGTCGACGGTTGGTGGAACGGTCTGGCGGTGTTCTATCTTGAGAAGCACGCTGTCAACGGAGAGAGTGCTTGAGAGTCGTGCTTGACGCCAGGCAGGTCGAGGACACCCTCACCGGCGTTGGTCGCTACGCCGGGAACCTCGTGCGCCACCTGGCACTCCTGGATCGCGAGAACGAGTACATCGTCCTGCGCCGCACCGGTACTGCCCAGCCTCTCGTTACCCAGGGCAACTTCCGGGAGGTTCAGGTTCCCTTCCATATCTCGACCTGGGCCAACATTGTCGGTGGCTCGCGCGTCATCAATCCGCTCCACGCCGATATCTATCACGCACTCCATCATTTCCTGCCGCTGGCCATTCGGGCGCGAAGGGTGATTGTCAGTCTGCTGGACCTGATCTGGGTGAAACACGCCCATCTGGCCTATGAATCCCGGTGGCTTCAACTGTCGCGGCGTTATCTGTTCGGGCCGGTCATCGGGCACACCCTTCGCCGGGCCGATCATGTCATCGCGATTTCGCATTTCACGGCCAAGGAGGCGGCCGAGCACTATTCCTTGCCGGCCCGGAAGATGACGACGATCCATCTGGGGACGGAGGTCCAGACTGCGTCGATTCCCTATGCGGGCCCGACGCCGTTCATTCTCTCGCTGGGACATACCAAGCCATATAAGAACATCCCCAGAGTGATCAGAGCCTTTCACCAGGTGACGGCCAAACACCCTGAGGTGCATCTGCTCATTGTGGGGCGAGGGGACAGCTATCCTGCTCTCCAGCAGCTGGTCCGCACGTTGGGTGTGTCCCGGGTGCGTTTCCTGGGACAGCTGAGTGATCCGGAGCTGGTGGGCCATTTCAAGAGTGCGCTCTTCCTGGCATTTCCCTCTCTGGTGGAAGGCTTCGGTCTGCCCCTGGTCGAAGCCATGGCGCATGGCTGCCCGGTGCTGACCTCCCGCCATTCGGCCATGTCCGAAATCGCCGGCGATGCCGCGGTGCTGGTCGATCCCATGAGTGTTGATGCGATAGCCGACGGAATGAACCGCTTGATCGAAGACGAGTCCCTTCGGCAAGAGCTGGCGCTCAAGGGTCCGGAACGAGCGGCGAGCTATACCTGGACCGAGTGTGCGGAAAGGACCCTGAAGGTGTACCATGACGTGATGCCATGAAGTGGGCAGGCCCGACGGGAACCACCGGCGTGGCCGGTTCACAAGGCCCTCAGGGACCGGCTGGCCTGATAGGATGGCAACGGATTGCGGGAACCGCGACAGCATCCAACGGCACCTCGCCGAAGACTGCTACGGCCAGTTGCAGCGCCGGGAAGGTCGCGGTCGGCGGGGGGCACATCCTCACCGGCAACCAGCCTGAACGTCGGCCGGTGGTCGCAAGCTACGCCAGCGCCGACAATACCTGGACGATCACCGCCACAAACTACAGCGGGACCGGCAGCTGGGCACTCCAGGCCTTCGTGGTCTGCGTGAATCAGCCCTAGTCACCACCCCCTGGTGGTACCCACCTGAAGGCCTCCCGGTTGAACAATCCACTGGGGGCCTTGCCGCATCCAGGCGGGAGGGCCCCGCGCTTCGGTGTGCTGGCGTTCTCCAGAATCCCAAGGTAGAATCACCCCAAGGGGCACCGCGCGGTTGACGACATCCCCGCCGACCGGCCGGCGAATGACCCACGCAGGATCCCGCCGGGGAGCATCATCTGATGATCATCCAAAGCGTTTGCTCGGGACCCCCTCCCCCCACGCCCGATTCCCGGATATCCCGTTGAACGACGACGCCAGATCCCGGGAGCAACTCGCCGCCGAAGTGGAGGCGCTCAGGGCCCGGGTCGCTGAACTCGAGGCCACCGGCGGGGGCCGCGACCAGACCGCGACCGCCGGAGCCGCGGTAACGGCCGCCATCCTGGAAACTGCGCTGGACGCCATCATCTCGATGGATGAGGAAGGCAGGATCACCGAGTTCAATCCAGCCGCCGAACGGATGTTCGGGTACCGCCGGGCAGACCTGTTGGGCCAGCCCCTCGTTAAGGCCATCATCCCTCCTGCCTACCAGGACGCCCACCGCTTCGGCCTTGCCCGGTTTCTGGCCACCGGGGCCGGGCCGGTATTGAACCGGCGAATCGAGGTCTCGGCCCGGCGGGCCGACGGCACCGAGTTCCCCGTCGAACTGGCGATCTCTCCCTTCCGATTGGCCGACGCCTGGGCCTTCACTGCAACGATCCGGGACATCTCGGAGCGGAAGGCGGCGGAGCGGCGGCTGGCAGCCCAGAACGCGGTCACCCGGATCCTCACCGAGGTCACCAGCATGGCCGACGCGGCACCCCAGGTGCTTCAGGTCTTGTGCGTGAACCTGGGCTGGAGCGTGGGGCAGTTCTGGCAGATCGATCCCCGGAGCGGCCGGCTCGGCGTCACGGCCGCCTGGCAGGCGCCCGAGGGCAACCGGACCGGCGGCTTCGTAGGTGTCAGCCGGAGCGCCACCCTGAGGACCGATGAGGGACTGCCGGGCGAGGTGTGGTCGAGCCGTCGCCCCCAGTGGATCTCCGACGTCACCGTGGCTCCTGGTTTCACTAGGGTTCAGAGCGCCGAGCTCGGCGGACTGCATGCGGCGTTCGGGTTGCCGATCCTGCTGGGCGAGGAAATCGTGGGGGTCATGGAGTTCTTCCACCACCAGATCCGGGAGCCCGACGAACCACTGCTCGCCATGGTGGCCGCCGTTGGTGCGCAACTCAGCCAGTTCATCGAACGGAGCCGGGCCGAGGAGGCCTTGTCGTGGAGTGAGGCCCTCCTGGCGCAGTCCCAGAAGATGGAGGCCATCGGACAACTGGCGGGAGGCGTGGCCCACGACTTCAACAACCTGCTGACGATTGTTACGGGCTACAGCGACATGCTGCTGGAGGATCTGGCCGAGGAGGATCCGGCCTTCCAACCGCTGATGGAGATCCACCGGGCCGGACAGCGAGCGGCTTCCTTGACCGGACAACTCCTGGCCTTCAGTCGCAAGCAGGTGGTCGCCCCCGAAGTCGTGGACCTCAACGACGTCGTGCGGGAGGCCGAGAAGATGCTCAGCCGCCTCATCGGGGAGGACGTGGAACTGAGAAGTACCCTCGATCCACGGATCGGGCCCGTTCGAGTCGATCCGGGTCAGATCCACCAGGTCATCCTCAATCTGGCACTGAACGCCCGGGATGCCATGCCCGAGGGTGGGCGACTGACGATCGAGACCCGAACCGCCGAGTTGGATGTGAGCTTCGCCGATCGCCGCCCCGGCGAATGGGCGGGCCGCTACGTCATGCTGGCCGTGACCGACACCGGTCCGGGTATGGACCAGGACGCCAAGGCCCGGATCTTCGAGCCGTTCTTCACCACCAAGGGCGTCGGTAAGGGGACCGGACTCGGCCTGGCTGTCGTGCACGGGGTGATCGAACAGAGCGGCGGCCACATCACCGTCGAGAGTGAGCCGGGTCAGGGAAGTTGCTTCCGGATCTACCTCCCGGAAGTGGAAGGGGCGCCGCAGGGCGGCCACGCGGCTCCCAAGGAAAAGGGAGTCACGGCGGGGTCGGAGACGATTCTGCTGGTGGAAGATGAGGAAGCCGTCCGCCGGTTCGTCCGGCGAAGGCTCGAGGCCTCAGGCTACACGGTCCTCGAGGCGAGCAACGGCCGGGAAGCGCTGCGGGTCGCCGAGCGCCATGCCGGCGCCATCCACCTGCTGATCTCCGACGTCGTCATGCCGGAGATGGGGGGGCGGGTGCTGGCCGAGCAGCTCGGGTCCGCACGACCAGACCTCAAGGTGTTGTTGGTTTCAGGCTATACCGACGATGCCGTGTTGCGGGCAGGGGTGATGCAGGCCTCGCGAGCGTTTCTGCAAAAGCCGTTCACCCCTGCCGGTCTGGTCCAGAAGGTCCGGGAGGTCCTGGACCAGTAGCCACCAATTCTGTCAGCGGCCCTACGACCCCCGGTGGCCCCGCCGCGACCTGGTCGGGCGCGAGGCCTGCGGGCTCGCCGGCCTCGCCGAGATCGACGCTCGGCGATCGGCGTTGACCTTGGCTCGCGCCCGGTCCTCCGCCTTCCTGGCCCGGATCGCCTTGATCCGCTCGGCCAGCGGCACCTCGAGCTGGCCCTCCGCCTTCGCCTGGTAGTCGAAGTCCGGGACCGTCACCCGCGGAATCTGCTTCCCGACCGCCCGCTCAATGGCCCGCAGATCGACCTCTTCTTCCCGCGACACGAAGGTGAACGCCTCACCGGTGGCCTCGGCACGCGCCGTCCGGCCCACCCGGTGGATGTAATCCTCCGGCACTGCCGGCACATCGAAGTTGACCACATGGCCCAGGGCCTCGACGTCGATCCCGCGCGCGGCAATGTCGGTTGCCACCAGCACCCGGAACTTGCCCGCCTTGAAGCCGGCGAGGGCCGCAGTGCGCTGGGGCTGGGACCGGTTGCCGTGAATCCGCTCGGCCGCGATTCCCGCCTTGACGAGGGACCTGGTGAGCCGATCGGCGCGATGCTTGGTGCGAGTAAAGACCAGCGCCTCGTTCAGATCGCCCCGCTTGAGGAGCGCCACCAGCAGGTTCGACTTGAGTTCCTGGGGAACCGGGTACACTGCCTGGGTGATTCCCGTCGCCGGGGCGGACTGGCGCTGCAGCTGGACCCGGACCGGCGACTTGAGCAGGTCGCGGGTCAGGGACACGATCTCCGACGGCATGGTGGCA
Organism: uncultured Gemmatimonadaceae bacterium; assembly: GCA_964364615.1. Classification (GTDB taxonomy): domain Bacteria; phylum Gemmatimonadota; class Gemmatimonadetes; order Gemmatimonadales; family GWC2-71-9; genus SZUA-320. The sequence goes on along the minus strand of CAYINH010000004.1, from coordinate 5,607 downwards.
CTGAAGAACAGCGTCTGACGCTTGGCCGGGAGCCGGCGGATGATCCGCTTCACGTCCGGAAGGAAGCCCATGTCGAGCATCCGGTCCGCCTCGTCGAGCACGAAGTGCTCGATCGAATCGAGCTTGGCATAGTCGTACTGCAGGTGGTCCAACAGCCGGCCCGGGGTGGCGATGAGGAAATCCACCTTCCGGCGGAAGGCGGCTTCCTGGGGGCCCATGCCGACGCCACCGAAGATCGCGGCGGCGCTGATCTGGGTGTGCTTGCCAAGATCCTGGAGGCTCTCCAGAATCTGGGCCGCCAGCTCCCGGGTCGGGGTCAGGATCAGCGCCCGGGTTCCCCGCCGCGGGTTGCTGAGCATCTGATGCATGATCGGAAGCAGAAACGCGGCCGTCTTGCCGCTGCCGGTGACGGCGGAGGCCAGGACGTCCTGACCGGCGAGTCCGGGTGGGATCGCTTCCGTCTGAATGGGGGTGGGACGGGTGAAGCCGAGGTCTTCGATACCGCGGTGAAGACTCGGGTGGAGCTGGAGACTGCTGAAAGCCACGATGTTCCTGTCGTTGGGCACGGCCTGCCGGCAAACAGCCGGATGGCCGCACTGGTTACTGCGCACGAATTGTTGAGGGAGTTTAGCGAAACCGCCGAGTGCGCTGGGGCGGTACGGGTCGAAAGCCCATGCCCCGACGTGGATCAATCTAACGGGTCGGCCCCCGGATGCCAACTGGCGAGACCGCCCGAGCCGTCGTATTCTATGACACCTCCCGCACAGGGCCCTCCGTGACCCATCAACTGGAGCGCCCCCGCGCCGCGCTGCCCGGCCGGCGGACGGCGCCTCGCCACTCACAGCCTGCGGGTGGGAACCTCCACCACCCGCGGTTGGTGACCCGTCAGCTCCAGAAACCGCTCGATCCCGGTCCGCTCCACCGCCAGGGTGGCGGTGTTGATCAGCGGGTGACAGCGCCAGTGAGGCGCGGCCCAGACGGTCCGATCCACTACCACCTCCACCGCATGGCCCGGGTCATTCACCAGCCCGAACACGGTCACCGCCCCCGGAGTGAGGCCGAGATGGCGGGCCAGCCGCTCGGGGGAGCCCAGGGTGAGTCGATCGGCCCCGATCACCGGGGCCAGCGCCCTCAGGTCGACCGTCCGCTCGCAAGAGGTGATCACCAGCCAGTGACGGCGACCCTTGCCATCCCGGAGAAACAGGTTCTTGGTCTGCACCCCGTCGGCCTCGGCCGGCACTTCCCGGGTGGCCTCATCGCAGGTGAATACCGCCGGGTGATCGAACCGGCGATACGGGATCCGGTGCTGATCGAGCAGAGCGCAGAGGCCCGCAGCATCCATCAGGGCCTCCCCCACCGGGTCAGAACCCTCCACCACCGCCACCACCACCCCCACCACCCGACGACCCGCCACCGCTGAACCCGGACCCACCGGAGCTGCGGGGCGAGGACGACATGGTGCTCCCCACCTTGGTGGAGAGCGAGCCGAGCCGACTGGTGAAGGCGGGGGCGTTGAACGAGGTGAACTGGGTCCCGACGTACCACCGAGGCGGTTCCAGATACATGCCATCGAAGGCCTTGGCCCACTTCTTCTCGACACCGAAGACCATGGCAAACGGCAGGAACCGCTCGAACATCTCCGGAGTGAGCTTGGTCTGCGTGTAGCGTTCCCTCTCAACCCGGCCGAGGAACTCCTCGAACCCGAGCAGCTGCTCCCGGGCCCGGGCACCCTTGACGGTCCGGGCCGGCATGACAACCCCGAACGCCGCCCCGATCAACCCGACCAGCACCCCGGCCACAATGAATGGAACGGGGGTGAGCAGCAACTGGTCAGCCAGGATCGAGCCCCCGACCCCCACCACGGCTCCGAGCCCGACCCCGGCCGCCACCCAGGTGGCCTGCACCTTGTCAGGCCGCGACCCGTAGTAGCCGGCCTGGACCAGCCGGTCGAGGATGTCGGACTTGATCTGCGGGAGGTGGGTGTAGAACTCGTTCTCGAGCTCCGACAGCTCGACCTCCAGCTTGCCCCCGTCGAACACTCCGTCCAGCACCCGCTGCTCGTGGCTCGGCAACGGCGGTCCCGGCGGTTTGGGCTCCCGGACAAAGGCGAACTCCTCCTCGGTCCACAGCCCCAGCAGCCGTTCCTTCTTGCGCTCCTCGATCCGGAGGTGGCCCTCCACGGCCAGGTTGACCAGGGTGGCCGTGATATCGCGCATGTCAGCCGAGTTGTCCACCAGGGTGCCCGCCTCCCCAGGGGTCAGTCCCTCCGGGGGTTGGTACCGGACCACCACCGGTAGCACGTCGGGATCCCGCCCCCGGCGGCGCCACAGGGTCAGCATCCCGAAGAAGAACGGCAGCGGCAGGAGGAGGGGCCAGTTGAGGGTCAGGAACCCGGTGACCTTGGCGCTCGCCGACGGTCGCTCGACCAGACGGGCAGGTTCGGCCGAGCCGGGATTCCGCACCATCGGGTTCCAGCCCACCACCGCCGTCAGACCTTCATGGAACGCCAGGGCGTGCGGCATCGCGATCCGGACCTCCGGGCCGTCGGTCGCAACCGTGGCTTCTTGGGCGATCGATCCGTAGGCACCGTTGAAGGCAATCGCCCGGACCGCTTCCGCGCCGGTCGGCAGGGTAATCAGCGCGGAGGCCGCCTCGATCGGCACCTCCCACTCGTCCCCGGTGACGTTCCAGTACAACTCGTCGTGCTCGTCGAAGAACCGCAGGGCGTTGGTGGCCCGATAACTGATCACCACGGTCCGGGTCGCGTCGACGGCACCAGGAACCCAGACCTGGAACTTCGCGTTGTGGCGCTCGCGGCTCTGTTCCACTCGAAGCGGCTGCCCGCGGTCGTCAGTCACGCTCTTCAGGTCGAGCCGAATCGTCCAGTTGAAACCCTGGGGCGTCCGATAGACCACCGGAATGGTCCGGAAGATCCCGTTCCAGGAGCCGGAGAACCGGGCCGAGAGCGTCTCGGTCACGTCGATGCTGCCGTCCCGATTCACCGCGATCCTGGCGTCGAATCGCTCGATCACCAGGGTGCGCTGAGCGGCGACCGGGCCGGCCACGAGCACCAGCAGGGCCAGGAGCAGCCGCTTCACGGCCGCCGCTCCATGTCGACCGTGGGGACGGCACCCTCGCCGGCGTCGGCCAGGCCAAAGAACTCGCGGGGGGTGAACCCCATCGCCCTGGCCACGAGGTTCGAGGGGAACTGGGCGATCCGGGTGTTGAGGTCGCGGACCACGGCGTTGTAGAAACGGCGCGCGTCCTGGATGTGGTCCTCGATCGCGGTCAGGGCGCCCTGCAGTTCGAGGAAGCTCTCCTGCGCCTTGAGGTCGGGATACGCCTCGGCGAGGGCCAGTAGCCCACGGACCTGGGTCGCGAGGGTTCCTTCTGCGAGGCCGCTGGCCCGGGGCCCGGAGGCCGTCATGGCCCGGCCCCGAGCCTCCGCCACCGACTCAAGGGTGCCCCGCTCATAGTCCGCCGTCCCCTTCACCACGGCGACCAGACTCGGGATCAGGTCGTGACGGCGCTTGAGCTGGACGTCGATATCGGCCCAGGCGTTGTCGGCCAGTAGCCGGAGCCGGGCCAGCGCGTTGTAGGTCAGGATGAGGAACCCCATCAGCCCGACGGTGCCAAGGACGAGAGTCAGACCCATGACAGGGCGTGTGGCCTGGCGGCAAGCCAAGGCAGCCGGATGGTGACAAGGGCGGGGGGCATGGAAGGTCATTGGAAGGTACTGTGCGAAGCCAACGGAGGCGACCCGGTGCGGGCTGTCCAAGGTGGGGGCAAACCTCCCGTTGGGTCGAATTGAGGCCAAACCAGTTAGATTTCAAGGGTCAGCCTTGGGAGCCCTCTGCCCGATGGGGCACGCTCCCGGTCTCCCCTCTCTGAAATGAGCGCTCGGATGGCCGGTTACAAGACCGATCAGTGCCGGATCGCCTACCGCGGCAAGGAATTCCACTTCGTCTCCTATGAGGGTCAGGGGGCCAACCCCGCCAAGGGGGTGGTCGAGACCCCGGCCATGTGGTACCTGATGCGGGCCGGCCACCGCCACGAGGTTATGCCTCAGGTGACAGGGCAGGAAGAGATCGAGCGGGAGCGTCAGTTCGGGGAGTGGCTCGAGAGCTTCGTGTTCGACCCGCCATTGGGCCTGACCAGCTAGACTGGCGGATCGCTGTTGCGGCTCACTTCCCCGGCCTTCGCCCACGGCCAACCCATCCCGAGGAAGTACACCTGTGAGGGCGAGGATACCTCGCCGCCCCTCGAGTGGGACGGCCTCCCTGCCGGCGCCCGGAGCCTGGTACTCATCGTGGATGACCCGGATGCCCCCGACCCCGCCGCGCCGAAGCTGACCTGGGTTCACTGGGTGCTCTACAATCTGCCGCCTCGCCCTGCCTCAATCCCCCGTGGGGTGTCGCCGGAGGAACTGCCCCCGGAGACCAGGGGCGGTCTCAACGACTGGCAGCGGACCGGGTACGGCGGGCCCTGCCCGCCGATCGGTAGGCACCGGTACTTTCACAAGCTGTACGCCCTCGACCTTCAGCTCCCCGACCTCGGTGCCCCGACCAAGGCAGCGGTTGAACGGGCGATGGCCGGCCACATTCTGGAGCGCACCGAACTGATGGGGACCTATCAGCGAGGGTGAGGAGCCTTCCATGCCAAACCCCCGTCTCCGATTCGCTGCGCTGCTGGTACTGGCCGTCGCCTGCTCCGCGCCCACCGCCCCGGAGCCGGAGGGCACCTGGGGCGGCATCGAGGCCAGCCTGATCCTGAGCCGCTCGGGCGGGACCCTGGGCTACCCCTGCGGGGCGGGTTCCATCGATCCCTCCTGGACCATCGAATCAGGTGGTCGCTTCACGGCAACCGGCCAGCACTACTTCGGTGGGGGTCCAGTCCCGATCACGGGGCGTCCGCCGCACCCGGCCCGCTACACTGGCCAGGTCAATGGGGATGAATTCACCCTGACCGTCACCCTGCTGGACCTGTCCCAGGTGCTCGGACCCTTCCACATGACCCGCGGCGGGCCGGTGGTCTCGGAGCTCTGCCTCTGAGGAGGCCGCCCCGCCCGGCCTACTTTCCTTCCACCTTCCCTTCCACGGTCTTGATCAGTTCGCTCCACTCAAACCACCCCGGCTTGCCCCGGATCCATTTCTCGAACCAGTGGAACTCGACCACCGCCTTGGTGAGCTGGTTCCGGGGATCGGGAATCCCATGGCTCTGCCCCGGATAGACGAACAGCTCGGTCGGCACGTTGAGTCGCTTGAGCGCCATGTGCAGCTCTTCGCTCTGGGGCCGCGGCACCCGCGGGTCGCCATCCACCACGTGGATCAGGGTCGGCGTCCTGGCGTGCTTGATGTACTTGAGCGGTGACACCTGCCAGTACGCGTCGTAGTTGTCGTACGGCAGGCTCCCGCCCATGTACCACTGCCGGTTCCGCTGGATGTCACTCTGTGCGTACATCGAAATCCAGTTGACGGTGCCGGCCCCGGAGGAGATGGCCTTGAACCGGGTGGTGTGGGTCAGGATCCAGTTGGAGTAATGGCCGCCGGCGCTCCACCCCATCGCCCCGAGGCTGTCCGGGTGCGCGATGCCCCGGGCAATCAGGTA
>CAYINH010000003.1:0-26750 GCA_964364615.1 uncultured Gemmatimonadaceae bacterium | reverse complement strand
CTTGCCGCCGCATCCCGCCAGCAGGCGCCCGGTCAGGGCCAGGGTCAGGACAGAGGAAGACCTGGGCATGATGGACCTTCTCGATCAGTTGGGGGGGATGTTGACGAAGACGGTATCGCCCTTGAGGACGCTGAACTCCCGGGTGAGCCCGGTGACCCGGGCCCCGATCGGCTCGGCCAGGAACCGGAGCCGCCGGCCGCCTTCGCCGACCACGCTCTCGGGAATCGGGAAGTGCTCTTCCGAGTTGGCCCGGGACCGCCCCAGCCGGGTGCGGGCGGAGTTCCAGGAGACGTAGATGTTGAAGTCGGCAAAGGTTCCGTTGGTGACCCGGAGGACCGCCGAGCTGCCTTCCCGGAGCGGGGATGGGGTGGCGGGGCCGGGCGCGGTGCCGGCGGCGAGACAGCCACCGAGCAGGAGTACGGCCGTGACAAGGAGTGGGAGACGCATGGCTGAATTCCCTGTTCCGTAAGAACTGCTGCAATCTACTCTTGGCCGACGGCGAGTGACGCTTTCTGCCGGAGGCCGCTGAAAGAGGTGACGAATGACCGCTGACCAGACCCACCTGGAGCCGCCCACCATCGACGAGATCCGGGCCGCACGGGTGGCGCTGGGCGACCTGGTGCGGGAGACCCCGGTGCACCACTGGCGGGATCCGGAACTCGACCGGCTGGTCGGTCCGGAGACCCGGGTCACCCTGAAACTCGAGCTCTTTCAGTACGCCGGCACCTTCAAGCCGCGGGGGGCGCTCACGGTCATGCGCCATCTGGACCGCGCGGCGCTCGCGCGGGGGGTGACGGCGGTGAGCGCCGGGAACCATGCCGCCGCGGTGGCGTATGCCGCCTCTCGTCTGGGCACCACCGCCAAGGTGGTGATGCCGAAGACCGCCAACCCGGCGCGAGTGGCGCTGTGCCGGGACTACGGCGCCGAGGTGGTGCTGGTCGACAACGTGGCGGAGGCGTTTGCCGCGGCCGAGCGGATCGGGCGGGACGAGGGCCGGAGCTTTGTCCATCCGTTCGAGGGGCCACCGGTGGCGCTCGGCACCGCGACGTTGGGGCTCGAGTTCGCGCCCCAGGTGCCCGATCTGGAGGCGGTCATCGTGCCGATCGGGGGCGGCGGGCTGGCGGCGGGAGTCTCGGCCGCGATCAAGCAGGCGCTGCCGGGGTGTGCGGTGTACGGGGTGGAGCCCACCGGGGCCGACTCGATGTCGCGGAGCTTCGCGGCGGGGAAGCCGGTCAAGGCGGGGCCGATCACCACCATCGCCGACAGTCTGGCGCCGCCCTATTCGCTGCCCTACAGCTTCGGGCTCTGTCGTCGGTTCGTGGATGAGGTGGTGACGGTGGATGATGCTGAGATCTGTCGAGCGCTGTATCAGCTGTTCCGGGGCGCCAAGCTGGCGGTGGAGCCGGCCGGGGCGGCGTCGACGGCGGCGCTGCTGGGGCCACTCCGGGACCGGCTCCGGGGGAAGAAGGTCGGGCTGATTATCTGCGGGGCCAACATCGATCCGGAGTCCTATTCGATGTATCTCAAGCGCGGGGCTGTGGGTCAGGGAGTTGCAACGTGAAGCAACTTCCCCGGCCGAGGGTGCTGCTCGCGTTCAGGGCACCGTCCTGGAGTTCAGCCAGCATCCGGGCGATGGCGAGGCCGAGCCCTGCCCCGCCGTGGTCCCGGCTGCGGGACGGCTCCGCCCGCGCGAACCGATCGAAAATCCTGGAAAGATGCTCTGGTGCGATTCCGATGCCGCTGTCCTCCACCCTGATATTGACACCACCGTCGCCAGCGGCTGCCACGATGCGGATAGTGCCGGCAGCGGTGTAACGGACCGCATTGGAAACGAGGTTGAGGAGGATCTGACGGGTGTGGCCCTCATCCCCCAGCGCCATGATACCGGGTGGGACGGCCGTCTCGACCGCCAGCGCTGGCCTCGCCGCCATGCCCCGTGCGATCTCGGCAACCTCAGCCACCAGGGGCGCCACCTCGAATCGATCGCGACGCACCGCGAGGTCCCGGTTGTCCCCCCGGGCAAGCAGCAGCAAGCCCTCGACCAGCCGGTGCATCCGTTCGGCCTCGGCACTGACGGCCGACAGGGCGTCGCGAATTTCCTCGTCCGACCGAGGGCCGTCGAGGGCCCACTGGGCCTGGGCCCGCAGGTAGGTAATCGGGGTGCGAAGCTCGTGGCTGGCATCCGCGGTAAAGGCCGTGAGCGCCTGGTGGGCGTGCTCGACGCGCGCGACCAGCTGGTTGACGGTCCAGGCGATCTCCGTGGTCTCCGCCAGCCCAGTCGGCACCGGCACTCGCTGACTCAGATCCCCGGGCCCGATCGCGGCGATGCTCTGCCGGATCCGCTCGATCGGGGCGAGGCTCGCCAGCACGGTCCGGCGAGTGGCCCGCCGGGCGAGTGCTGCGCCGGCCGGCAGGAGCAGCAGGGCGGCCAGGGCCACCCCCGCGATCCCCAGCAGGTATGGCGTCCGGCGGGACGCGATGAAGATGTCGAACTCGCCCGCCGAACGATGCAGCACCTGATACTGCCACCGGCGCCCGGACAGCGCCGTGAGGATTGCATCGCTGACCGCCGCGTTACCGGACCCCGGGGCAAGCCCCGAAATTTCCTTGGCGGGCATGTTGGTAGTCAGGTAGTAGGTCCGCCGCATGCCCTCGTGGTCAGCCGCCCTCCGGGTGATCACGAAGCGGCTGCCCACACCAACCAGCTGATCGGCGAGCATCGCCGGGGCCACCGGGGTCCGCTCGCCGCCCGGATCGGCGTAGAGCCCGAGCAGGGATTCAATCACGGTGGCAGTCTGGCTCATGGACCGGCGCAACGACAGCAGGCTGAGCGTCGCGAAACCGAGAATCACGATCGCCGCGTACCCGCCCAGCGTTCGCCAGGTAAGCTGACCGATCCGGCGGACCAGTTCCTGCCGGAGGCCGGGTTCGCTCATGGGCCCTCCAGCCGATATCCGATCCCCCGAACGGTCACAATCCCGGCTCCATCAGGCAACTCACCAAGCTTTCTCCGGAGGTAGTTCACGTAGACATCGACGACGTTCGTCTCGGTATCAAACTGGTAGTTCCACACCGCCTCCGCGATCCGGGCCCGGGACAGGGTCCGGCCGCAATTCCGAGCCATGTACTCGAGCAGGGTGAACTCCCGCGGGGTCAGTTCTACCGGACGTCCCGCAACCGTGACCCGGCGACCCGTCGGATCGATGGTCAGCTGCCCAACCCGGATCATCAGGTCGTCCGCCGTGAGGGTCGCGCGCCGAATCAGCGCCTGAACCCGCGCCAGGAGCTCCGGGAGATCGAACGGCTTGGCGAGGTAGTCGTCGGCGCCGGCCTCGAGCCCGCGGACCCGTTCAGCCATCTCCCCCCGGGCGGTGAGCATCAGCACCGGAGTACGCAGCCCGCGTGACCTGAGCTCGAGGAGAACGGCCATCCCATCCCGGCCCGGCAGCATCCGGTCCAGCACGATGCAGTCCTGCTCGCTCGCCACGGCGGCGGCGAGCCCATCGTCCCCGGAAGCCGCCTCTTCCACTACATAGCCCTCCTCACGAAAGGCCTTGCGGAGAAAGCTGCGGAGATTCCGGTCATCCTCGACGATGAGCACGCGGTATCCCATGCCGAAATCTACTTGATTCGCTGCACCGCGATGCGGGCCACCGGGCCAGTCCAGCGATGGGCGCTGGTGAGGTCTGCGATGCCCAGGATGCCGGGGTGCATTTGGATCACGCCGCCCTCCGCCGTCCGCCCCGGGCCACCCACCGGACCCTGAACCGGGCCGATCGCGAAGCAGGGCGGCACGATCGATCCGGCCGTCTCGGTGTTCACTTCGGTGCCGGCGTCATAGCCTTGCGCGTAGAACACGGATTCCTGAAAGCCGCCGGGCAGCCGGACCGCATCGAGGCCGGCGAAACCGTCGTTGGTGCAGATCAACATCAGGCTCAGGGAGAGATAGTTGGCCTCGGCCGCTGCGCCGATCTCAATGGTCAGGGAACCGGGGAACGGGCCGCCGCCGACCCGGCCGACCGGCACGCTGGTCGCCACCACCTCATGGAATCCTGGTACCCCTGCCAGTTCGGCCACGGCAGTCGTCGGGTCGCCACTTTCGGCGATGAAGCGGATCCCCTCAGAGGCGGTCGCGCCCATGGTGAACAGGGAGACCTTCTTGGTATGCGTCACCACGACGCCCGGGGAGAGCGGCTGGCCCGAGGTGAGGTTGGCAATCGTGACGCGGTAGCGGTGCGTCGCGGCTGCTGTCGCAAGCGAGGGAGCCTCCGGCGCGGTCATCCGGTCGGTGTTGTCACAGGCCGCAAGGGTTAGGGAAGCGAGGGCGAGGAGGGACAGGCTACGCATCGGGAACTCTCCTGGTGCTGGGTTTGAGTGCGATCCACAACGGATGCACGCACCAGGATATCGGATGAGGGACGCGTCAGGGTCGGTTATGAGAGGATTCTCACCAACCTCTCATCGTGGGCGGGCAGGAGGCAGGCGCCGCGCCCCGCCAATGGAGGCGCGGAGACTGTTGGATCGCGGCAGCCCCCCGTCGGCAGCGGGCTATGGTCGGATGGCGAACCGCACCACCACGTCATCAAAGTTGCCCGAAGACGAAATCGTCAGTTCATAGGTGCCGGGCCGCAGATCCCCTCCTCCCACCGCGAACTGGCTGCGCTTGGTGGAGAGGTTGAAGATGTACTGCCCGTCCCCGGCGGAACGCATGGTGGTACCGTCGTCGGCAGCGCTCGAGGAGAGGAGTTCCGTCACCGGACCACCACCGAGGTCGACCAGAGCCAGCGCGATCTGGGGGGCGAGGGTGTTGACCCCCTCACCGGTGACGCAGTCGAAGATCCGGATCTTGACCGGCACTGTGCGGCCGAGCTGAAAGGCGCTCGAACCGTCCGCCCGGATCGGTTCGAGAATCCCGCTCGTGAGGTATTGGGGGGTGCACCCGCCGGGGCTGCCGAGCAGCGACGGGGGGCTGGTCGCTGGTTCCAGGGCGGAATCCGCCACGCAGGCTGGTGCCAGCAGGAGGACGCAGGGGAGGAATCGGAAGCGCCACAGGCTCGACCGCATATCGGTCATCTCCTTTGAGAGGTTCGGGGGTACCTGAGAACCAAGGTGGCAGCCGACCGCTGACGGCGCAATGCACAATTTCTAGTCGTCAGATGAATAATCTGAGTTTGAAAATGATCCGATCATCTTTTCTGCCAATTGTTTATCTGTGACATCAGATATGTTATAAGTGTCAATAATAACGACATCACCATGGTATGACCCCCCCCCCGCTTCGGGAGGCCCCGCAGCGGACGTACAGGGCGTCAGTCGGTGGGGTGGTTCTGCTCCAGCCAGGGAATCGGATCGAGGTGATGCAGCAGGACCTGCTCGTTGCAGGCCGGAAACAACCAACGCCCGCATTCGCGGGCGTTGGGACAGCTGATCGAGTCCTGAAGAGTGCGGGAGGCTCAGGCCGCCTTGGAGCCGCCGACCTTGTCGTACACCAGTCCGATCAGGACGCCGCTGATCACCCCCATCACGATCCCGACCAGCGTCCAGTGCCACATGGACCGGTAGGGCCACCCCGCGTACAACGTGAAGTAGAGCCACATCGGGAAGTTCATCAGGATCCCGGTGTACAGCCCGAACTTGGCGCCTCCTGCGGCCCCGGGCCCGAAGGCTCCCGCCACCTTGGCATACACCCACACCAGCACGGCGGCGCCCACCAGCGACCCGATGATGAGCCACATCATCGGCGGATCCGCGATCAGGCCGGGGATGGTGGACATCGTGTCGCCGTACACGATGGGCGCCAGGAACTGCTCGAACAGGAAACCCCAGACAAAGAGCACTACCACCGACGTCAGGAACTTGACGGGCTGCATACGGCCTCCATTGGGGGTCAGGGAACTTCCAAGGTACGGCCTGATCGGGGGGTCGGCTAGGGGTGGCCCTGACGCCTCGGTCCAGGCTAATTACCTGATACCGGCGATGTAGCCGCCGATCTTGCCCCCAAGGTGAGGACCCATGCGCTTCCCATCGCTCACGGACGCCGCCGGGCGGGCGCGGCAGACCGCGATCCGGTTCCCGCTCGCCCTCCTCTCCGGCCTGGTGGCCGCCGGGGTCATGATCGCCTTGATCGAAGGGCCCGAACTCGACTGGCACCCGCGGGTCTGGGCCACGGCCATGCTGGGGCTCCCGGTCTTCACCGCCATCGCCACCACGGTCGAACGCCGGCGCCTCTCGTCGACAGTCCGCTGGGTTGTGGCGCTGGTTGCGGTGGCCGGACTGGTGGTGCTCGGCTATGCGGCGCAGGCGTGGCCCGAGGAGCAGGTGGCGCTCCGACTGCTCCAGCTCGCCCTGATGGCCCACCTGGCCGTCGCGGTGGCGGCCTTCGCGCGGGGACCCGAGCAGATCGGGTTCTGGCAGTGGAACCGGATCCTCCTCCTGCGCTACCTGCTGGCCGGGGTCTACGCCGGGGTGCTGTTCGTGGGCCTCGCGCTGGCGCTGGCCGCGGTCGACAACCTGTTCGGGGTGAACATCCGGAATGAGACCTACCCCGAGCTGATGGCGGTGCTGGCCCTGGTGTTCCATCCCTGGTTGATGCTGGCGGGGGTGCCCGAGGATCTGGACGGGCTCGACCGGGTGGAGGAGTACCCGGCGGGGCTCAAGGTCTTTGCCCAGTTCGTCCTGCTGCCGCTGGTCACGGTCTACCTGGTCATCCTCACCCTCTATCTGGGCAAGGTGCTCTTTACCCGGGAATGGCCCAGCGGGTGGATCGGCTGGCTGGCGTCGGGGGCGTCGCTGACCGGGGTGCTGGCGCTGCTGCTGCTCCATCCGGGGCGGAATCGGGAGGACAGCGCCTGGGTGAATGGCTACGGCCGCTGGTTCTTTCTGGCCCTGGCGCCATCGCTCGGGATGTTGCTGGCGGCGGTGGGCAAGCGAATCGGCCAGTACGGGGTGACCGAGCCGCGATACATCCTGCTGGTGCTGGCCGTCTGGCTTCTGGGGCTCGGCGTGTTCTACGTGATCACCGGGTCGCGCAACATCCGTCCGATTCCGGTGAGCCTCGGTCTGGTGGCGGTGTTGACCTGGTTCGGGCCATGGGGCGCCTACGCGACCAGTCGCCGGAGTCAGGAGGGCCGGCTCGACGCGCTGCTGGTGGCGAACGAGATGGGCCAGCTCGGCGCCGCGACATTGGCCGGTCGCACGGTGAGCCCTGAAGACGTGAAGGAGCTGAACGGGGTGATCCGGTACCTTCACCGGTCCCACGGAGTGCCCGCGCTCGCGGCGGCGCTCGGGGTGGCTGAGGACACGGCGGAAGCCTGGGCCGCCGACTCGACGATGAGCCGGTGGGACCGGGTGGAGGTGCATGCGGCGCGACATCTGGGTGTTGAGTATCGGGCTGCCGGCTCGGGCCGAGGCGAGGAGTTCACGGTCGGGGTCAAGGCACCGGTCCTGGCCGAGATCGCCGGGTTCGACCGGATGCAGCCCGTGACCCTGGTGGAGAACGCCCGGCTGGAGGTCGGCGCCACCGGCCTGGTGCTGGAGGGTTCCTCCGACATGCGGACGCTTCGGATTCTCCGTGACAGTCTGCCGGTCGGCAGCTTTGATCTGTCGCAGGCGCTCGATACCCTCGGCACTGATGGCCCGGAGTCGCTGTCGGTGCCGATCACGGTGGATGCCGAAGTGGACGGCATTCAGTTGCGGCTGGTGCTGGTCCACGTCTGGGGGCAGCGGCCCGAAGGGCGTCGGAGCCCGACCAACGCGAGGGGGTACCTGCTGATCCGGCGGCCGTAACGACGCGGGGGCTTCGGCTCCGGACTGGCCCTGAGGCGCCCGGCATTGCTATTTACCGTCGTTCGCTGGTGTGCCTCCACCCACTCACCGGTCCGCAATGCGCTTTTCCATCCGCCCCACTCTCGCGGTCGTCCTGTCGGTCGCCACCCTTCCGGGCACCCTGTCGGCTCAGACCGGGCTGGTCCCGGTTCGCTACCAAGTGAGCCTCGCCAATCGGGCCCACCACGAGGCCCGGATCACCGCCACCTTCAGCGGGCTTCCGGCGCGACCCCTGGAGCTCCGGATGAGCCGGAGTTCTCCCGGCCGATACGCCGTCCACGAATTCGCCAAGAACGTGTACGACCTCACCGTCCGCGACTCCCGCGGTCGCCCGTTGACCGCCACCCGGCCCAATCCCTACCAGTGGGACGTGGCCGGGCACGACGGCACGGTGGTGGTCGAGTACACCCTCTTTGCCGACCGGGCCGACGGGACCTACAGCGGGGTCGACCGGACCCACGCCCACCTCAACAACCCGGCGACGTTCATCTGGGCCCGCGGCCTCGACCGGCGGCCGGTCGCGGTGCGCTTCCCGGATCTTCCCACCACCTGGGGCGTCGCCACCCAGCTGGCCATTGGCGCCGAACCGGGGACCTGGCAGGCCCGGGACTTCCAGGTCTTCATGGACAGCCCGATCGAACTGAGCGACTTCGACCTCCGGAGCTGGACGGTGACATCTGGGGGACGGGAGCAGACGATCCGGCTGGCGATCCACCACGCGGGGACCACGGTGGAGGTGGATCGATACGTCGAGGACATCCAGAAGGTGGTGCTGGAGCAGGCCGCGGTGTACGGCACGCTGCCCACCTTCGACCACGGGGTCTACACCTTCCTCGCCGACTACCTCCCCCATGTATCGGGCGATGGCATGGAGCACCGCAACTCCACCGTGCTCACCAGCACTGCCTCGCTGGCCAGCTCCGCCGCAGGCCTGCTCGGCACGGTGTCCCATGAGTTCTTCCACTCGTGGAATGTCGAGCGGATCCGGCCCCGCGGACTGGAGCCGTTCGACTTCGAGCGCGCCAACATGGCGGGCGAACTCTGGCTGGCGGAGGGCTTCACCAGCTACTACGGGCCCCTCGCCATCCACCGGGCCGGACTCACCACCCTCGACCAGTACGCCCGGAGCCTGACGGGGGAGATCAACACCGTCACCAACGCGCCGGGCCGACGCCATCGCTCCGCGGTCGAGATGAGCATGATGGCCCCATTCGTCGACGCCGCCACCGCGATCGACCCCACCAGCTTCGGGAACACCTTCATCTCCTACTACACCTGGGGCGCCGCGCTGGGACTGGCGCTCGACCTCTCGATCCGAAGCCGGTTCCTCGATCTCGGACTGGATGACTTCATGCGGGAGATGTGGCGGACCCACGGGATCACCGAACGGTCCTACACGGGTGCCGACGCCCGCGCCGCCCTTGGGCGAGCGACGAATGACACCTCCTTCGCCAACGACTTCTTCCGCCGCTTTGTCGAAGGTCGAGAGCTCGCCGACTATCCGGCCTTGCTGGCGCAGGCCGGGCTCCTGGTCCGGCAGGCCAGGCCGACTGGGGCGTGGCTCGGAGACCTGGGCCTGAGTGCCTCCGATCGCGGGCTGCGGGTCGGCGCCACGGTGCTGGAGGGCACTCCGGCATACCTCGCCGGTCTCGCCGCCGGGGATCGCCTGCTGGTGGTCGATGGCGCCGCGATGGGCGCCGTGGCGGATCTCGAGGATGTCCTCTCCCGTCATCAGTCCGGAGACACGCTCTCGATCACCTTCGGGAGCCGGGGCCAGACCGTCACCGGGACGATCCAACTGCGTGGGGACCCGCGGCTCGAGGTGCTCACCTTCGAGGCGGCCGGCCGCCCGGTGATCGAGGCGATCCAGGCCTTCCGTGCGGCCTGGCTCGGAGCGAAGGCCCAGTGAGCTTCCTGCTGTACGGAGCCACCGGTTACTCGGGCCGGTTGATTGCCCGGGAGGCGATCGCCCGGGGCCATCGCCCCACCCTGGCCGGCCGGAATCGTGAGACGGTCGAAGCCCTGGCCCAGGAGCTTGACCTGCCGTGGATCACCGTCGGATTGGATGACAGCGATCCGTTGGTCGAGGTCGTGCGTCTCTTCCCGGCGGTGCTCAACTGCGCCGGCCCGTTCATCCACACCTGGCGCCCGATGTCGAAGGCCTGTCTGCTGGCCAAGGTGCATTACCTCGACATCACCGGCGAGATCACGGTCTTCGAAGGCCTGGCCCGGGCCGACCAGCTCGCCCGCGAGGTCGGGGTCAGCCTGATTCCGGGCGTCGGCTTCGACGTGGTGCCCACCGATTGCCTGGCGGCCCACCTCCACCAGCGGCTCCCGACGGCCAACACCCTCCGTCTGGCCTTCAGGACCTCCGGCGGCGTGTCCCACGGCACGGCGCTGACCGCGCTGGAGGGAGTTGGTCGGCCGGGCACCGTTCGCCGCGACGGGGTGATCACCCCGGTCCCACCGGGCTATCGGACGCTGGAAGTCGACTTCGGCGATGGGAAGCCCCGGATGGCGGTGACGATTCCCTGGGGCGATGTTTCCACCGGGTACCACAGCACCGGGATCGGCAACATCGAGGTCTACATGGCGATGTCTCCCGGCCGGATCAAGGCTCTCCGACGCACCAGGCATTTTGGTTTCCTGCTGCGCTCGGCCCCGGTCCGCTGGCTGGCCCGGACGATGGTGGACCGGGGCCCCGCCGGCCCGTCCCCCGATGCTCGCGCCACGGGGAGGACGTCGGTCTGGGGTGAGGTCACCGATGCCGAGGGTCGCCGAGCCGCCGGCCGGATTCAGGGTCCCGAGGGCTACACCCTGACCGCGCTGTCCGCCGTCCGAGCCATGGAACGCACCCTGTCGGGCGTCGCACCCGGCTTCCAGACTCCCAGTCGGGCCTTCGGACCCGACTTCGTGCTCGAGATTCCAGGGGCAACCCGCGAGGACCTATGAGTTGCCTGCGGTCGACGGTCGTGCTGCTTGCCGGACTCCTTGCCGTTCCTCCGGTGGCCTCCGGTCAGTTGCCACCCGAGCGGTGGGACCTGCTGATCGTCGGCGGCCGGGTGATCGACGGCACCGGCGCCCCGGCCTTCCGGGCCGATGTCGCGATCCGGGATGGTCGCATCATCGCCGTTGCCCGCAGTGGCATCGCCCGGGACTCCGCCAGGCAGGTGATCGACGCCGCGGGACTGGTCATCGCCCCGGGGTTCATCGACCTGCACGCGCACCTCGAGCCGCTGCTCCGGATGCCCGACGCCGAGAGCCATGTCCGGCAGGGGGTGACCACGGCGATGGGGAATCCGGACGGAGGTGGGTTCTACCCGATTGGCCAGGGTCTCGAGCGGGCTCAGGCCGCCGGGCTCGGGATGAACGTCGGGTTCTTCGTCGGGCACAACACCGTCCGAAGCCGGGTGATGGGTCTGGCCGACCGGGCGCCGACGGCGGTGGAGCTGGTGCGGATGCAGGGAATGGTGGCGGCCGGGATGGGGGAGGGCGCGTTCGGGATCTCGACCGGGCTCTTCTATCTCCCCGGCACTTTCGCCAGGCTCGACGAGATCGTGGCGCTCTCCCGGATTGCGGCTGACTCCGGCGGGATCTACACCTCGCACCTGCGGAAGGAAGGGATCGGGCTGTTCGAGGGCGTCGGCGAGGCGATGGAGATCGGCCGTCTCGCCGGAATCCCGGTCGTGCTGACGCACCACAAGGCCATCGGCAAGCAGATGTGGGGCCAGAGTGTGCAGACCCTGGCGATGATCGACTCCGCCCGGGCCGCCGGGACCGACGTGATGGCCGATCAGTATCCCTATACCGCGTCGCACACCGGGCTCGGGGTGCTGATCCCCGCCTGGGCGCGCGAAGGTGGCGACAGTGCCTTTGCTCGGCGGGTTGCCAATCCCCGTCTCCGGGACAGCATCGTGGCCGGCACGGTCTTCAACATCGAGAACGACCGGGGCGGCGACCTGCGTCGGGTCCAGTTCTCCAGTGTCCGGTGGCAGCCCGACCTGCAGGGACGCACCCTCTACGACTGGGCGGTGGACCGGGGGCTCGAGCCCACCTCCGCCAACGGCGCCCAATTGGTGATCGAGGCTGAACTGAAGGGTGGGGCAGGGGCGATCTACCACGTGATGGACGAGGGAGATGTCGAGCGAATCATGCGGCACCCGATGACCGCGATCGCCAGCGACGGCGCACTGAGCCGACCGGGCGTGGAGCACCCGCATCCCCGGGCCTACGGCACCTTTCCCCGGGTGCTCGGCTACTGGGTCCGGGAGCGAAAGCTGCTGACCCTGGAAGACGCCGTCCGGAAGATGACGGCGCTGCCCGCCTGGCGGCTCGACCTGACCGATCGGGGTCGGATCGCCGAGGGGATGCTGGCCGATCTGGTGGTCTTCGACCCGGCGACCGTCGCCGACAAGGCCACCTTCGAGGCCCCTCATCAGTATCCGGTCGGCATCCCGTGGGTCATCGTACACGGCATCCCGGTGGTGGCCGATGGCCTGTTCACAGCGGCACGGCCTGGCCAGGCGCTGCGGCGGCCTCCCGGTCGGACCACGGCCTCGATGGGCCCGCCGCCCGTGCCCTGAGACGATGACCCTCCACCCGGAATTCCAGGATTATTTCTCCGGAGATTCCCAGGCGTACGCCCGGTATCGCCCCGACTATCCCCCGAGTCTCTTCGAGTACCTCGCCTCTCTGGTCGACCTGCCTGACCTGGCATGGGATGCCGGCACCGGGAACGGCCAGGCGGCGGTTGGGCTGGCCGCTCACTTCCACCTGGTAGTCGCGACCGACGCCTCGGAAGCCCAGCTCTCCGCCGCGGTTCCCCATCCCCGGGTCCACTACCGCCTGGCCCTGGCGCAGGCGAGTGGCCTGGAGAGCGGCACCGTGGCGCTGGCGACGGCCGCGCAGGCCATCCACTGGTTCGACCGGGAGCAGTACTTCGCCGAGGTGACGCGAGTGCTCCGGCCGGGTGGGGTGCTCGCGGTGTGGGGCTATGGCGACCTCACCATGGACAACGCCAAGTTGGAGGCGATCGTCAACCGGCTCTCCAAGGAAACGGTTGGTCGCTGGTGGGCCGCCGACCGCGCTCTGGTGGACGAGCGATACGCCTCGATCAGTTTTCCCTTTCCGGAACTGGCCCCTCCGGCCTTCGCGCTGAAGGCCAATTGGACGCTGGCCGAGCTGGTGGGGTACCTTGCCACCTGGTCGGCGGTGCGCCGTTACCGGGAGGACCAGCAGGTCGATCCGATCCCGCCGGTGGCCGGGGAACTCGCCGCCGGCTGGGGGGAGCCCGATCTCCGCCACCAGATCAAGTGGCCGCTCTTCCTCCGGGTGAGCCGGAAGCCCTGAGACGATCGGGCTCCGTCAGCCGCAAGCCCCAAGGACCCCTCATGTCACCCTGGAGTATTCCCATGCTGCGCCGAATCCCTTCTCTCCTGCTCGCTGCCCTGATGGTTGCTCCGGCCGGTGTCGTCACCGCCCAGGAGTCCGTCACCGCCATCACCAACGTCACGGTGATCCCGATGGATCGGGACCGGGTGCTTCGCGATCAGACGGTGCTGGTCCGGGGTCAGCGGATCGTGGCGGTCGGACCTGCGGCGCAGGTGACGGTTCCGGCCGGGGCTACCCTGATTGACGGGCGCAACCGTTACCTGATGCCCGGCCTGGCCGAGATGCACGGTCACATCCCGCCGCAGGCCCAGGCATCCGACGCGGAGATCGAGAAGGTCCTGGCCTACTTCGCTTTGAATGGCGTCACCTTCGTCCGCGGGATGCTCGGCGCCCCGCGCCACCTGCCGTTCCGGGAGCGGGCCAACCGGGGGGAGATCCTGAGCCCCACCATCATGACCACCGGTCCGTCGCTCAATGGCACCAGTCTGCCCGATGTGGCCACCGCGATCCGGACCGTGACCGAGCAGAAGAACGCCGGCTACGACCTGCTGAAGATCCACCCCGGGATCGGGCGGGTGGTGTACGACTCGATGGCGGTCACGGCTGGTCGGCTCAATATCCGGTTTGCCGGGCACATCCCCCTTGACGTCGGACTGATGCCGGCCCTCAGGGCGGGGCAGTGGACCATCGACCACGTGGATGGGTACCTGGAGGTGATGGTCAAGGACGGCTCGCCGGTGGCCGGCACCCAGTCTCAGTTCTTCGCCTTCAACCTGGTCGACCACCTCGATGAGTCGAAGCTGCCGGCGTTGGTCGCAGCCACCAGGGCCGCCGGGACGGCCATCGTGCCGACCCAGAGCCTGTTCGAGTCGGTGGCGGGGACGCTGTCCACTGAAGTGCTGATGGCCTGGCCGGAGATGCGCTACTGGCCGGCGGCCACGGTGGCCCAGTGGAAGCAGGCGACCGACAACAATCGCCGGGATCTGGGGCTGACCGCCGAGTCATCGGCCCGGTATCTGGCGGTGCGGCGGCGGGTGATGCAGGCGCTCCACCGGGCTGGGGTGCCGTTCCTGCTCGGCTCCGATGCTCCCCAGTGGTGGAACGTGCCGGGGTTCTCGATCCAGCGGGAGTTGAACGCGATGGTGGCCGCGGGATTCACCCCGTTCCAGTCGCTGGAGATGGGGTCGCGGAATGTGGCCGAGCACGTGGGACAACTGGAGGAGTTCGGGACCGTGGTGCCGGGACGCCGGGCCGACCTGGTGCTGCTGGAAGCCAATCCCCTGGACGACATCGGCAACTGGTCCCGGCGGGCCGGGGTGATGGTGCGGGGCAAGTGGTACGACAAGGCGGAGATCGCCCGTCGACTCGACGACCTGCGGCGCTAGAGGGCCTTGGGTTGAGCGGAGATCCGGCGGGGGCGCCGGTTACTGCCTGCACTGCCCTTTCGGATCGGGCTTGGGATGGTCCACCACCGGCCGGGTCTCGAGGTTGGCCACGGTCCGGGCCACATCCATGACGAACGAGGTCACCCCGGCATACTTCTCGTAGTTGATGTACTGGGGCTCATCGGTGACCTGGTGGTAGTCGGGATGGCTGCCGGTGCTGAAGAAGACCACCGGAATCCCGTACCGGGCGTACATGTAGTGATCGCTCCGGCAGTAGTACTGGGCCGGGTGCCCGTTGGCGTCGAACTGGTAGTCGAAGCTGAAACCGTGCTTCCCCGTGGTGTTCACCGCTTCCACCAGGTCGCCCAACTGGGTCGAGAGCCGGCGCGAGCCGATCAGCTGGATGTAGCCCGGGCCACCCCCGGGGATGTCGGCCGGGCTTCCTCGGCCGATCATGTCCAGGTTGAGCTGGGCCACGATCGAGTCGCGGGGCACGGTGGGATGGTCGGTAAACCAGCCTGACCCGAAGAGTCCCTTCTCCTCGCCGGCGTGCCAGACCAGGACGATCGACCGCCGGACGGGGTTGGCCTTGAAGTACTCCGCCAGTTCGAGCACCGCCATCGAGCCCGAGCCGTCGTCATCCGCTCCGTTCATGATCGAGTCGATCCGGGCCGCCCGGAGAGCCCGCAGGCTGTCGAGTCGGGCTTGCACCATCGGGAGCTGCTCGGCGGTGGCCTGCTTGCCACCGTCCTCCGCCCCGCCCGGCCGCACCACCGTGTTGAACGCCCGGAGCGAATCATGCTCCACCGGTCGGAGAATGCCCTCGTGGTCGTTGTGGGCGCCGACCGCCACATACTGATACTTGAGGACCGGGTCCGTGCCGGGAACGATGGCCACCACGTTGCGGCCGGGAATCGGCGAAGGCCGCTTGACCGGCCCGCCGATGGCGGTCGCGGCCGGACCCTCCGCGCCGGCCATCAGGCCGTTGAGCGACCCGCCGAACATCTTCTCGGCGGCTGCCGTGGTGAGATACATCAGCGCGATGGTGGGCCCCGGTTGGCCCGACTCCTCGTGCATCCCCACCTGGGTCGAGCCGAGGTACCCGGCCAGATCACCAGGCACCACATCCAGGGCCGCGATCATCAGGCCGGCGGCGGAGGCGTACCGCTGATACTGCGGGGGCCCGAACCGGCCCCAGAACTGCCACCCTCCTGGCCCATCCGCCGGGGCAAAGAGCACCAGCTTGCCAGCGGCGGCCTCGGGGGAGACCAGGGTGGCGTCGCCGATCTTGCCGCCATAGATGACCGGGACGTTCTCGGCGTTGAAGGGCTTGCCGATGCCCGGAAGACCGATGGCCGGGAAGATGATGAAATCGGTCCCGCTGGTGAGCACCGCATCACCCACCTTGACCTCGGTGGCGGGATCCGGCGCGGTGACGTCCAGCACGAAGTCCTGGTAGAAGGTGCCGCTGTCGCCAGCGGGGGTCAGGCCGAGCCGCGCCAGTTCACCGGCCAGGTAACGGGCGCCTCGGAGATGGCCCTCGGTGCCGACCTCGCGGCCCTGCATGGAGTCGTCGGCAAAGACGTAGAGCCGGGTCAGCAGGTCCGCGGTGGTAATCGCGGTCGTGGTCGGCTTGGGGACGTGCTTGAGCGGGTTCTGGGCCAGGGCCAGACAGGGGACCAGGGCCAACAGGGCCAGGCCGCGGGAGCAGTGACGGAGCATGTGCCTTCCAGTGAAAGTGAGGTCCAGTGAACCTGCGCAAGTCGGACGGGTCCAGATTCAGCGCCGCGGCAGCGGTTGAGGCAGGTCCGCGATGACATACGCCATCACCGCCATCGCCGCGACGTTCATCGCCATCTCCCGCGGATCGAGCTTGTCCATCGTGTCCGCGTGGGTGTGGTGATACCAAAAATAGCGGGTTCCATCCACCACGTGCGACAGACCGGGAACCCCCTGCTGCATGATCGGGCCGATGTCGGCACCACCACCCGCCGGGCGAACCAGGTTGGCACCAACCGGCTCCAGCAGATTGGCCACCGCCTGGACGACGGCCCGGGCCGAATCACCGCCAGTAAAGCCCCACCCACTCGGGGCAAACACCCCACCGTCCGACTCGATTGCCAGGAGGTGGTTGCTGACGGCATCGGTGTTCTGGTCCCGGTACGCCAGGCCGCCCTGACTGCCATTCTCTTCGTTGGTCCACCCCACCACCCGGATGGTCCGCCGCGGGGTCAGGCCCAGCCGCTTGAGGACCCGGAGCGCTTCCCAGGCCACCACCACGCCGCCGCCGTCGTCCACTGCGCCCTGACCCACATCCCACGAGTCGATGTGGCCGCCCATGACGACCACCTGTTCAGGAGACTCCCGACCGCGGAGTTCCGACACCACGTTTCGCGATGGAGCATCGGGCAGGGTCTGCGCGGCCATCTCCAGTCGGACCACCACGCGCTGTCCGCGCTCCTGCATCCGGTGCAGCATCGCGGCCCCCTCGAGAGTCAGGGCGGCCGCCGGAATCCGGGTCACGGTCGAATCGTAGAACATCACTCCGGTGTGCGGGGTGTTGAGGGAGACCGGTCCGACACTCCGGATCAGGGAGGCGAGGGCTCCCACCTTGGCGGCCTCGACGGCTCCATTGACCCGGTACTGCACCGTGGCGCCGTAGTTGGTGAACGGGACATCGAACAGCACGATCTTCCCCGCCGCCTCCGCCGCCCGAGCCTTCAGCTCGTCGAAGCTCGACACCACCAGCACCTCGGCGGTGATCCCGCCCGCGGGCGTCCCGATGGAGCCGCCCAGGCCCAGCATCGGCAGGTCCGTCCCCCGGGGTTCGACCAGGGTGACCGATTCAGCCCCCCGAACCCAGTGCGGGACCATCACCGGATCGCCCCGGACGTGATCGAGGCCGTCGTTGGCCATCTGGGCGAGCATCCAGTCGATCGCCTGTTCCAGATTGGCCGATCCGCTCAGTCGGGGACCATAGCTGTCCGCCATCTCGGCCAGCCGGTTCCAGGCGCTGCTGTCGGCGAGGGCCGCGGCGATGATCCGATCCGCGGTCTGACGGTACCTGGTCACCTCGGCCTGCTGGGCCGCCGCGGGGGCCACGGTGAGGAGCATCGTGGTGAAGACGAGCAGGGAAAGCCGGAATCGACGCATGATCACTCTGGTCTGGGATGAGAGTCGCTGGATGGGCTTAGCGGCGGGTCCGCTGCACGAAGGCCCGGACGGCCTCGTGCGGCAGTGCCGGGACAAAGAGGTCGTCGGCGCCCACCATGTCGCGGGCCGCCACCAGGGTATTGAGGATCGCTTCTTCGGTGGCCTGAACGGTGGCCTCGAACAGCGGGGTGATCCGATTGTTGAGGAACATCGTTACCGGCCAGGTTGCCGCCGGGCCTTCTTCATTGATCGGCTGGGTGCTGAAGGCGAGGAAGATGTCGCCCGAACCATTGCTGGCAATGCCACCCATTCGACCGACCCCCAGCGCGGCCCGCTTGACCAGGCGCTTGAGCTGATGGGGCAGGAGCGGGGCGTCGGTGGCCACGATGATGATGATGGAGCCCCGCTCCTCCCGCTCGGGCGCCGGATCCGCTTCCCGGCCGGGTGCGGCACAGGCGGCATGATCGGCACTGGCGGGGATGGCACCGCGGTGGCAGGGCATCGGTTGGGCAAACGCCTCACCGGCCGGAATTCCCCCGATCCGGAACTGCCGGCGGAGGCCATAGTTGCACTGCACCAGCACTCCGACCGTGTACTCGGTGCCGGCGATCGGCAGCCGGCGCGAGGCGGTGCCGATCCCGCCCTTGAACTCATGGCACATCATCCCGGTCCCGCCCCCCACCGCACCCTCCAGCACCGGCCCGCCCCGGGCGGCATCGATCGCGTGCCAGGCGTCTTCCCTGGTCACGTGGAACCCGTTGATGTCGTTGAGGTCGCCATCCCAGGTCTCCGCCACCACCGGGAGCGACCAGGCGAACGCCTTGTTCCGCTTGACCGCCCACTCGACGGTGGCACTCTGGACCACCCCCACGCTGTGGGTGTTGGTGATCATCACGGGACCGCCAAGCTGGCCCGACTCCTCGACCCAGGTGGTGCCGGTCATCTCCCCGTTCCCGTTCAGGGTGAACCAGGCGGCGAATACCTCGTCGGTGCCCGCCCGCCCTCGCGGCAGGATCGCGGTAACCCCGGTCCGGACCGGTCCCTGCCCGACCACCCGCGGCCCGGAGCCCCGGATGATGGTGGTGTGACCCACCTCGACCCCCGCCACATCGGTGATGGAGTTGAGCGGGCCGGGCTGTCCCTCCAGGGGGATGCCCAGATCCCTGGCCCTCGGCTGCTGCGCGGCCGCCAGGGGAACGGAGGCGAACACCAGCAACCCGGCGGACCCGCTCAGGCGGCAGGCGGAACGAAGCACACGGTGCATCTGCTTCTCCTCAGGAGTGTCGGAGCAGGGGACGCGTCAGGCAGGTGGGGCCCCCACCGCCCTTGAGCGAAATCTCTTCGCCGCGGTATGACAGGACGGTCGCCCCCGCCGCTTCCAGCCGCCGCCGGGTGATGGGGTTGCCCTCCAGCACCAGGCAGCGCCGCGGCCCCAGCGCCAGGACGTTCGGCCCCATGGTGACGAACTCGGGTTCAGGCGCCTCGACCAGATCATAGCCGCGATCCAGCAGCAGCCGGCGGAAGGGGACCGGGAGCAGCGGGGAATGGACCACCGCGAGGTCGATGTCGACCGGGCTGATCAGGGACATGAGGTGGAGACAGTCGCCCGGGCCGCTCCAATGGGGAAGCGGAACCGGGATGACTTCGTCCACCAACTCTGCCAGAAGTTTCCTCACCTGCCGAATGCCCTCGGCGTTGGTGCGGTAGCCCTCACCGACGGCCACCGTACCCGGACCAAGCCAGACCAGGTCGCCCCCTTCCAGCAGGCCGTCTCCCTCGATGGCACCGAGCACCGGAATCCCGGCGGCCTCGAGCCAAGGCCGAGCCGCCTCGGGTTCCTCCGAGCGGGCGGACTTGGCCATGCGACAGAGGATGGCGCCACGGGAGGTCACGATGAGGGGATCGTGGGTGTAGATGGAGTCGAGTCCGGTCCCGCCGGCCGCGGGCAGGTGATGGACCTCGATCTGCTGTTCCCGGAGCAGCGCCACCAGCGCCTGGTGTTCGTCGACCGCTCGGGGGTAACTCGGCGAGCCGGGATAGTGGAGTGCCTGCCACTCGCGGTCGGCGGTTGCCTGATCGCGCCAGCCAGCCTCCACCGACTTGACCAGCACTGACCGGAGCGTGGTGACGTTGGACTCGGCTGCCACCTTCAGGGTCATATGCCGCCGACCGGCCGGTGAATCATCCAGTGTCCCCCCACGGCGGTGGCGGTGACGATCCGGCCGTCGGCACCGGAGATCATTCCTTCGAGCAGGGTGACCGGTGGAGTGCCGGCCAGGAGGGGGGACTCGATATCCACCGCGGTGAAATCGGCCAAGGCTCCGGTGGTGATGGTGCCGGCCGGCACGCCCAGGCTGCTGGCGCCCCCCTGGGTGGCAATGTATAGCAGGGTCCGGGCGACCATGCCCTCCTCGTCCACCATGGTGCCTCTCGCTTCGCCGCGGAGCCGCTGGCCATACTCGAGCCAGCGCATCTCCTCGAACATGTCGATCCGGGCGTTCGAGTCGGTGCCCAGCGAGCAGCGGGCCGCCTCGACCCCGTCGAGCGACGTCAGACCGTCGCCCAGGTTGGCTTCCGTCAGCGGGCAGAGGCAGATCCGCCCGCCCTTGGCCAGAAAGGCGCCCCGGTCCTCATCGGTGGTATGGGTGCAATGGACCGCGGTGAGGCGGGAGGCGTCGCCGATGGCATCGAGGATGGCGCGCATCGGGGTCTTTCCGTATGCCGCGATGCAGTCGAGGATCTCCTGCCGCTGCTCCTCGACATGCATGTGCAGCGGCAGGTCGCGTGCGACGGCTCCCTCATGGACCGCCGCCAGTTCGTCCAGAGAGGCGGCGCGAATGCTGTGGACCACGGCGCCGAGCGTCTGGTTGGCGCCGAGTTCACGACGGAGCCCGTCCAGATGATTCCAGTAGCGCTCCATCGAGGCGGTCTCGAATCGGCGCTGGGCCCCTTCCAGTGGCTTGCCGATGCCACCCGTCCGGTAGTACGCCACCAGCAGCACCAGCCGGATGCCGACCGAGGTCGCGGCCCCGAGGAGGGCCCGGTCCAGGGCAAAGTCGGCCGAATCCCGGGTGTGATGGAGGTAGTGAAACTCGCCCACGGTGGTGATGCCGGTGGCCCGCATCTCCCGGAAGGACTGCACCGCCAACTGGGTGAAGCTCTCGACGTCGAGCCGGTCCACCAGTCCGTACATTGCCTCGCGCCAGGTCCAGAAGCTCCCCGCCCCGGTCGGGAACCGTTCGCCCTGGCCCCGGAGTCCGCGCTGGAAGGCGTGCGAGTGGGCGTTGACGAATCCCGGAAGCAGCGCCTGGCCGCTGAGCCGGCGCGGGGGGGGGCGGCCGAGCGCCCCGACGCGACCGATGCGCCCGTCGCCGCCCAGCTCCACCTGGATCTCCGACTCGAACCCGCGACCGGTCCAGGTCAGATCGGCTTCGATGATCTCGGACGCGCTCACGGTGATTCCTCGCGACAGAGACGCTGCACCAGGCCGTCGAGCAGGCCCGAGGCCCGACGAAACTCGTCCATCGGAATGAACTCGTCAGGTCTGTGTGCCACCTCGATCGCGCCGGGTCCCATCACCACGCACTCGAACCCGACGGTCTGCAGCCAGCCGGCATCGGTGGCAAAGGACACGCTGGTTGAGCCGGTCTGACCCACCGCCGCGCAGACGTGCCGGTGGATTGCGGCCTCCGGGTCGAGCAGGAAGGGCGGACTGTCCCCGGTCACCATGAATTCGAAGTCCGCCTCGGGCAGCACCTGGCGCACCGCCTGGTGGACTCGTTCGGCGATGACCGATCGACTCATCCCGGGAAGCGCCCGGAGTCCCACCTCGATGACACAGCGATCCGGCACGATGTTGATCGCGGCACCACCGGCGATGAGGGCCACGTTCAGCGCCACATACGGCACCTCGGGGAAGAGTTCCGACGAGGGGGGCCGCTCCCCCTCCAGTTCCCGACGCAGATCGGCCAGGGCGGTGACGGCCAGCGCCGCCGGCTCGATCGCGTTGCGGCCCAGATGGGGATAGCCGCTGTGGGCACTGACCCCAGCGAAGACGAACCGGCACTTGAGATGGCCCTTGTGCAGCCGGGCGGTCCGGAGCGAGGTCGGTTCCCCGATCAGCACCTGGCGCGGCAGCGCGGCCGGGGTGGCCCAGGACCGGGCGAAGTGCTCCGCCCCGAGGGTGCCCAGCTCTTCGTCATAGGTGAAGAGCAGCACCAGCGGTTGCCGGAGGGTGGCCGGGTCGCTGAGCGCCAGGCGGTTCATGGCGAGGGCCAGGAAGCCCTTCATGTCGGCCGTGCCTCGCCCATACCAGGCGCCATCCCGCTCGGTCATCGTGAACGGGTCGGACTGCCATCCCGGTTCGTCCGCCGGCACGGTGTCCATATGGCCGCACAGGACCAGGCCGTCCCGGTCCGGCCCCTCGATCGGCGGGCCGATCTCGATGACCAGGTTGGTCTTCTGGTCGTCAGGGGACGGGTTTCGGGCAATCCGGACCCCGGGCCCATCGAGGTAGTCGGCGATGAAGTCGGCGATCGGGAGGTTGCTGTTCCGGCTCACTGAGTCAATGGCGACCAGTCGGCGGAGCAGCTCGGCGTCTTCCAGAAGGCGGGGCACCCGGGAAGTCTGCCCGCCGAATCCCGACAGGGCAAGGGCGTTGCCCAGGTCGCCTGCGCGGGTCTAGCTTGGGAGACCGTGGCACGTGGACGATCTCCCATCCGCCGGTCGCCCGACGTTCAGGGCGGTGAGCCGGTTTTTGCCGGCACCCGGATCCCCCTCCGGGCGCTGGTGGACCATCTGCGCTCGGGAGGGTCGCTCCAGGGGTTCCTCGAGTCCTGGCCTGACCTCCCCCAGGAACAGGTTCTTTCGGCCCTGGTGCTGGCGCTGGAGGAGTTGATTGACCGGGAACGGGTGCCCCTGGGGCCCCCGCAGGGGTCGCTGCTGCCGCGGACCGATGGCAAGCAGGCGGTCACCAACGCCAGCGAGTTGACCGCCGGCCTGGTGGTGGGCCGCCGGGTACTCTGCCCGGCCTGCCGGCTGATGGTGTTCCAGGCCTGGCCCGAGGGCTGGGACTCCCACGCGGCCCACCGCTGCACCGGGCTGCACGCCTCCGATCCCGAACTGCGCAAAGCCGAGTTCAAGCGCCGCTACGAGCACCTGTTCCGCTGACCCCCACCCACCGTCGATTCCCTCGTGCTGGTCGCGAGGTCCATCCGCTCTGAAGGAGCCCTCATGCCTCGTCCGTTCTCTTCCACCTTCCGTCTGTTCACGGCGGCCGCCCTCTTTACCGCACCCACCGCGGCATCCGGCCAGATCCGTGGGGCCGAACGGGTGCTGTCGGGTCTGGACGCCAGGGCCGCCGAGTACGGCAAGGTGGCCCAGCAGATCTGGGACTTCGCGGAGATGGGGTATCAGGAAGCTCAGAGCAGCGCGCTGCTGCAGGCCAGACTGGCAGCGGCCGGATTCCAGGTCCAGGTGGGGGTGGCCGGGGAGCCCACCGCCTTCGTGGCCACCTGGGGAAGCGGCAAGCCGGTGATCGGGATCATGGGTGAGTTCGACGCCCTGCCCGGGCTGTCCCAGGCTCGGGTGCCGGTCGCCAGGCCACTCCTGGCCGGGGGGCCGGGGCATGGTTGCGGCCACCATCTCTTTGGCACGGCGGCGGCCGCGGCGGCGATCTCGATCCGGGAGTGGCTGGAGGCCAACGGCGGGAAGGGGACCATCAAGTTCTATGGCACCCCGGCGGAAGAGGGGGGCGGGGGAAAGATCTATATGGTGCGGGCCGGCCTGTTCGACGGGGTGGACGCGGTCATCACCTGGCATCCGGGCGACGTCAATCAGGTCACCAAGGCCACCACCCTGGCCAACATCAGCGCCAAGTTCCGGTTCCATGGGGTCAGCGCGCACGCCGCCGCGGCACCGGACAAGGGGCGTTCCGCGCTCGATGGGGTCGAGGCGATGAACTCGATGGTGAACCTGATGCGGGAGCACGTCCCGGCCGAGACACGGATTCACTACATCATTACGGCGGGGGGGAAGGCGCCCAACGTGGTGCCGGACTATGCGGAGGTCTACTACTACGCTCGGCACAGCGACATGCGGATCCTGGACGGGGTCTGGGAACGGGTGGTGAACACGGCCAAGGGGGCCGCGCTGGGGACCGGGACGACCATGGATTTCGAGCTCATCAACGCGGTCTACAACGTCTTGCCCAACGACTACCTGGCTGAGGTGATGGAAGTGCACCTCAACCGGGTTGGCGGGGTGGTCTACGATGCCGATGACAAGGCTTTTGCCGTGGAGTTGCAGAAGAGTCTGGGCCCGAACCCGCCGTCGCTCGATCTGGCGGCGCAGGTGGTGGCACCGGAAATGGGGGTCTCCAGCGGCTCGACCGACGTGGGGGATGTGAGCTGGGTGGTGCCGGTGGTCCAGATGAGCTCGGCGACCTGGGTGCCGGGGACCTCGGCCCACAGCTGGCAGGCGGTGGCAGCCGGCGGGACCGGGATCGGCAACAAGGGGCTGATGGTGGCGGCCAAGACGATGGCGCTGACCGGGATCGAGCTGTTCACCACACCGAGTCATCTGGTCAAGGCGCGGGAGGAGTTCACCCGGCGGGTGGCCGGGTTCAAGTACGTCCCGATGATTGGCGATCGGGCCCCGCCGCTCGACTACCGGAAGTGAGCAGGCCCATCGGAATCAGCAGGCCATCGATTGGTAGGGGCACCAGGCGGGCCGGTGGCGTCCTCCCGCTGCTGGTGGGGTTGGTCGGTGGACTGTGCCTGGCCGGGCTCCCGGGACAGGTGCTCGACGCCGGTATCAGGTCGGCCGGTATCGGAGCAGCAGCGTGTTCGGCCCGAGCAGCTCCGTGGAGAGCAACTCGAAGCGGAACTCCACGGCGCCCTGGATCAGGCGGCGTCCCTGCCCGAATACCACGGCTTCGAGTGTAATCCAGAGCTCGTCCAGCAACCGGTCCCGCAGGCATGCGGTCAGCAGTCGGCCACCGCCCACCACGGCACACCGCTGGTAGTGTCGTGCGGCGAGATCGCGGAGCACCGGCGCCGGATCGTCGGACCGGAACTCCAGGACGCCAGGCTGGGCGTCGCCGGCGTACTGATCGGGCGTCCGGGTGAGCACGATGCGGAGTTGGTGCGGGCTCCGGTTGGCGAGGACGGGATCGCGCGCGGCCCGGTAGCCCCCGCCGCCCATGATGGCGCAATCAAAGGTCGGCATCGTCTGGCGGAACCAGCGCTGGTCAGCGGCGGAGGCGAACCCGGTGCCCTCCTCGTCGTGCCTGGTGAGGCAGGCATCCAGCGACATGACGGCGATTCCAACGGTGTGCATCGGCGAGCTCTGGCGCCTGGTTGTAGGGATGGCGAACAATAGCGCCATGACGATCCCGGAGGATGCTGCGGGGCTCACTCCAACAGGGAAGCCGCCATGCGGGCTCTCAAGCTCGGGCTGTCAGCCGTGCTGCTGGTTCTGGCCAGCCCGGTGGCGAGCCCAGCGACCAGTCCGATCTCCGGTGCCAGCCTCTGGAGCTGGGCGAAGTCAGAGACACCGAGTTTCTTGCGGAGGCTGGCCAGGTGTTTGTCGAATGTGTCGATCCCGACGCCAGTGGCGGCAGCCGCAGCCTTCCGAGTCGCCAACGAGGTCAGCGCGGCCAGCACGTCGAGTTCTCGTGAGGTGGGCTTGAGTGAGGAGTCGAGCGCCCCTCCTGGAATGGGCGCCCCGAAGAACCAGGGAACGCCCTCTGCCGCTGCCCGGAGCGCGGTGTGCAGCACCGAGAGCCCGCCAACCTGAGCAACCGCACCAAAGGCCCCATAGAGTGCCGCGAGGCGGGCCTGAAGCGCCGAGGGTGACCTGGTCAGCATGACGATACGGACGCTTGGCAGCGTTCCCGCCACCCGCTCGGCGAGGGGAAGGGCGGCGACCTCCGGCAGGTTGGTGGCGATCAGCAGGATGAGCGGCCCGCCTGCTTGGTCCGCCAGCTGCCAGAGATAGTCCCTCCCTTCGTCGATGTGGATGGGCAGCGCATGGGGGCCGATGCTGCGGGCGAGCGCTTCGGCCAGGGTAGCCGCTGCGGCGATCCTGAGGCGGATTCCGGTTGGCAATTGAGCAGCTCCAGTAAAGTGGGCGCTCGAATCTGTCACCCGCCCTTCAACCAGCTCTCAAAGGAATGGGCGGTACTCGTAAGATATGTCATAGCAACGTGTTACGAATCAGCCGCGGAAGTGGAGGCCAGGCCCGGGCCCACCTGACCCCCCGGAAAGTCGGGGGTTGTGGGGATCCTGAGGAAGGTGAGGATTGCCGACGCTACTTGGACGATGGCCGTTTTGGTGTCTGACCCCAGCGGCTTGATGGCGACCCATACCAGGGGGGTGGAGCTATGCGATGGATAGCACATAGGGAATGGGTGTGCCTGTGCCTGATTGTGACTGCATTGGCCTGTTCTCCCGAGCACGACCCAGTGGCCCCGATGGCGGATACCGAAGGGCTCTCATTGATGGTGGTGGGAGAGGCAGCGGCCAGCCTTGGCCGCGACGGCAAGTTCATTCTTCAAGCCCCTGGCTCCGACGAGCGGCCGGAGCTTGCCGCATCAGAGGCTACCACATACGCTGAAC
This sequence comes from uncultured Gemmatimonadaceae bacterium, assembly GCA_964364615.1. Taxonomy (GTDB): domain Bacteria; phylum Gemmatimonadota; class Gemmatimonadetes; order Gemmatimonadales; family GWC2-71-9; genus SZUA-320. The sequence goes on along the minus strand of CAYINH010000003.1, from coordinate 379 downwards.
TGGCGGCAAGACAGTACGGGCCAATGATCGCCGGTGACCTAGAGGATCAGCACGGCGGTCCAATCGACTTCCGCGCATTGCGCGCTTGCGGATCGCCCCTGTTCGCTCGGAGTCCTTTCAGCGCGATCCCCACCGGGTTGTCTCGGTCAGCTGCCCACTATCTGGGCTCGTTCTGGATCGTCGGTCTGTGTGGCGCCGATGGACAGAGACAGGTTAGCGTCGCGATCGCAGGGAATGCTTCTGAAATCACTGTCACGCGCGGTCTATTGATCGTCCCACCGAACAGTGTGAAGATGGTCGGGATCCCCCCGACCTGGGACACGGCCCTCTCTGCCAATATGAGTGAGACACCGAGGTCCTTGGAGTTTAGTGTAGGAGG
>CAYINH010000002.1:0-27867 GCA_964364615.1 uncultured Gemmatimonadaceae bacterium | reverse complement strand
CTGCGTCACGAATGGCGGACCGGGAAATGGCTGTTCATGAGCGGGTTCAGCGACGGGGATCGGCAGGAGCGCCAGCGGTCGGAGCCTGAGGTCCCCTTCCTTCAGAAACCGTGGACCATCGACAGCCTGTTGCGGAAGGTGCGCGAGGTGCTGGAGATGGAGCCGCCCGGAGAACGGGATGCTGGGGGGTGAGGCCGGTCCGGCCCTCGACCGCAGACCTTCCCTCTCCGCCGTTGCACCATCCGTCTCCCGCTCTGAACCCAGGCGTCCGCGCTGTCGCCCGATCCTCGGCTTCTCCACTGGCGGCAGAGGGTCTCGGGGAGCTGCCAGGCAGGTTACCGGTGGTGACGCGGTCGTCCCGCCCTGGCGAGCGGGCGATGGCCTGCGGTGCTTGCAGCAATATCCATCTGGCGGTAGCGTACCTGGGCAGCTGATAAACAAGTAATTCCGCCACCGACTTGACACTCCCGCAAAAGCCGGTAGGTTCCATTACGGTACCACTATGGAGCCACGACATGCCGACGCTGACCATCAAGGGTCTTCCCGACCTGATCTACGAACGCCTCAAGGCCCAAGCCGATGTCCATCGGCGCAGTCTCAACGGCGAAATCATCGTGTGCCTTGAACGCGCCGTCCGTGCAACGCGATTCGACCCGGCCGCGTGGCTCGCCGAGGCACGCGCCTTCCGCGAAGGCTTGGACTTGGAGCCGCTGACCGACCGTGAGTTGCGAGCCGCACGGCAGGCCGGCCGCGCGTGATCGTTGCGGACGTCAACCTGATCGCCTACTTGCTGCTCGGGGGGCCGGAACAGGCCTTGGCGCAGCGCGTCTTGGAGCGGGACCCCGTGTGGGCAGCCCCGTTGCTCTGGCGGAGTGAATTCCGCAATGTACTCGCGGCCTTCATGCGCCAACGCGCCCTGGGTGTCCACGACGCGTGGCGGGCGCATGAACTGGCCGACCAGCTGCTCCATGGGCAGGAGTTCATGGTGCCCGGTGAGCGGGTGCTTGCCCTGGTTGCGGCCTCCCCATGTTCCGCGTACGATTGCGAGTATGTCGCGCTTGCCGAGGAATTGGCGGTGCCGTTGGTCACCGCGGACCGTCAGCTGCTTCGGGCATTCCCCGATCGGGCCATGAGTCCGAAGGATTTCGTTGCCGGAGCGGCCTAATCCGACCTTATGAAAGCGCGGAGTTGCCGGGCGGCGGCTCCGAGGGTCTAGGCGCTGGTGATTTGGCAGGCGCGGGCGAAGACCGATCCGATTGACGCCCGGAAGCTGGCGGATTTGCTCCGGACGAATCTGCTGCCGGTGGTCTGGGCAAGGCCACCAGGCGCAACGGGTTACCACCCTTGTCAGAAGCCACCGCAAACGCCAGAATTAGAGGTACAAGACGTCCCAACGTAGTGCCCGGTTTGTTCGGGGAGGTTCCGTGCACCGCAGCACGAAGTGGCTCACCGGGCTCATTGGGCTCCAGGCTCTTATCCTGATCCCGCTGGTCTTGGGACGTGAGTACCGCCTCTTCCTCCCTTACAACTGGCATAAGGTGCTCCACATCGCCGGTGCGGTTGTGTTCCTCGGCAACATCATTGTTACGGGCCTCTGGATGGCGAGTGCGGAGCGCACCGGAGGTACGGCGGTCCTCAAGTTTGGCGCCCACGCTGTGAACTGGATGGACGTCTTCTTCACCGCCCCCGGTGTGATCCTCATTCTCGTCAACGGCCTTCCTCTCGCCAGTCAGTGGGGCGGCATCACGCGCGTTCCGTGGATCCTGGCTGCTCTCTTGCTCTTTGTCCTGTCTGGAGTCGTCTGGGTCGGACTCCTGATTCCCGACCAGAATCGAATGATCCGGCTGTCGGACCCAGTACTGTCAGATGAGTCGCTACCGCCGGCCTTCTTCCGTTGCTTGCACCGGTGGTACGTCTGGGGCGTCGTGGCGACGGTATTGCCGTTGATCTCCTTGTTCCTCATGGTACTCAAGCCGAAGCTCTGGTGATCGGGAGCACCTCGCCAGCTCTTCGAGCCCGGCAGTCGTGCCATGCGCGGGGAGAAGTTCGAGCCGGGTCGCGAAGGTCTTGAGCGGAGGTGGGTCATGGCGCTCACGTCCTGAGTTCACGTCCCGCAGCTCGGCCAGGGGCGTCGCGGAAGCGCCGGCCCTTCCGGACCCGCGGGCGGGACCGCATCTTTCCCGCATGGATTCCCAACCGCCACCCCGGCCCGAGGAGATCGCGGCCATCTTCGCGGCGGTCCGCGCCGAGCTGGCCTCCCGTGAATGGGACAGCATCGAAGAGCTTGAGGCCCACATGGGCCGGTTCATGGCTCGGCAGAACGCCGCCCCCCAGCCCGACCTGGGCGGGCTGACTCCCGACGAGCTGGCGCAGGTGCTGTATGGGGACTGGCGGGGGCCGGGGCCGCTCAGGGTGGTGCGGGAGCTGCCGCTGGCCGAGATCGAGGCGGCCCCGTGGTTTCTGGTGGCGCGCACCTTGATGACTCTGATTCAGCGGCACGGTCCCATCAAGGCCACTCAGGCGGGCAATCTGCCCCGGTCCGTCGTGCGGCTCTTCCTGGACGGAATCCTCAGTACCGAGAGCAGGGAACGGTTCGGGGATGCCGGGTTGGGCTCCATCAACGAGCAGGACATGAGCGTGATCCACATCCCCCGCGTGCTGCTGGAGATCTCCAAGCTGATCCGGAACAAGAAGGGCCGATTTGTCCTGACCCGCGAGGGTCGAGCTCTGCTGCCGGACGATCGAGCCGGCGAACTCTATGCCGTGCTGTTCGAGGCCTGTTTCCGCGGGCTGGACCTGGCCTACCTCGACGGTGCTCCCGAGGCCCCGGTGTTCCAGCAGTTGATCGGCTACGCCCTGGTGCGGCTGAGAGACCTCGCGGGCGAGTGGATTCCGGCCCGGGATGTGGACGAGCGGGCCCTTCATCCCGGCGTCCGCCCGGAGGTGCCGGTCCCCTCGCCGCTCTGGGATCCGATCGAGACGCTGGTCGAGACCCGGCTGCTCCTGCCGCTGGAGCGTTTCGGCCTGGTGGAGCGCCGCGAGGTGCCGCGGGAGCCATTGAAGTACCCCCGGGACGAGGTGCGGAAGAATCCGCTTTATGACCGGTTTCTGGTAGACGGGCGGCTGCGGGTGATGCGGGGGTAGGGGAGTGGGGGGAGGCTGGCCAGTGGCAGTGCGGCTCCGGGGGGTCGCTGCTCACCCTGGAAGGGTCCTGAGTGAGCGGCAGGGTGTGGGGGGAAACGGATGGGAGCACGTCCATGGTCACCTGTGCAGAACTTCCCTAGCGTTCGATCACCAACGTGCCCTTGGTGATCGGTTCGAGAGGCGCACGAACGGAGCACTTCTGCTGCTCGGGTTCAATTAGACTGCGGACCAGGGAGGCTGCCTAACCCGACCTCATGAAAGCGCAGAGCTGCCCGGCGGCGGCTCTGGAGGATCTCGCGGAGCCCTGTTTCGGGCAGCACCTTCACCGGGTGCCCCTCAAGGAGACTCGGTGCCGATCAGACGTGTTGAGCCCGTCGCCTCCGGCGTCGGCTACTGGAGCGGAGTCAATGACGACAGCTGAGATGATCTCCTCTGACCTCGACCCGGAGCGGGTCCTGCTGAACCGGTGGAAGGCCGATCCTGACTCGACCTACCACACGTGGTTCCTGTGGGAGGAACGTCTCAAGAATTTCCGCTCGATCCGACGCGGCATCAACCAGGTCATCGCGGAGATTGACGCGGACCGATTCGGCAACGTGTACAAGGGTTCGTCCCTCGAAACCGTCGTCGGGTCCATCGCCGAGCAGCGGCAGATATTCAAGGGTGCCGACCACGCGTTCCTCTGGAAGCCCAAGATGCGGATCCCGGACATCTACGAGAACCGCGACAACCAGTTGGCCTTTGCGCGCTTCCTGAACGCGTGTGTGTGCTGCAGTGAGGAGGAAGGCGTGATCGCGGCGATCCGGGACATCGACAGCCGCAAGATCAAAGGTCTGGGCCCGGCCGCCGCGAATCTGATCTACTTCATGCACCCGACGATCGCGCCGCCGTTCAACACCGCGATCGTCAAGGGCTACAACGCCCTGACGGGGGCCAAGGTGAAGCTCGGTCGCTGGGACGAGTACCTGGCCATGCGGGCGGGCATCGTCGCGATGAATGCGCGGCATCGGGATCTATTGTCGAACGACCTCGGAGCCATCGCGAGCCTGCTGTTCGATCTCGGTTCGGGAAGGTATCTGGCCCCGCCCAGAGCCGACGACGAGGCGGCACGCGCGGAGTGGGCGGCGGATCTTGCCCGGGTCCGGGAAGAAGGAGCCAGGGCCGAGAAGCGCCGGGCCGCAGAGCGGGCTGGAGACAGGACACACACGGAGGTGCAGGGCTGGCTTCGGGACCTGGGAAGTGGCTTGGGCTACCAGATCTGGGTTGCCTCCAATGATCGAGGACGGGGATACGCCGGTGGCCGGCTGGGTGATAATTGCTTGGGCGCGCTGCCCGACGCGCTAGCGACTGGAGCCGGTGGGGAAGCGGTGCGGCTCATCGACGTGCTGTGGCTCGAGAAGGGCACCGGGCAGGTAGCTGCGGCCTTTGAGGTGGAACACACGACATCGATCTACTCAGGCATCGTCCGGTTGCTCGATCTGGCGCTGGGACCGGCGGCAGAGTCGGCAAGAGGGCTATTCCTCGTCGCTCCTGATGAGCGCGAGGAGCAGGTCCGGACCCAGCTGGCGCGTCCCGCGTTCAGCCGGGTCAGGGACCTGTGCGTGCGGTTCCTGCCGTACAGCGAACTTGAAGCGAACCGTGACTCGATGGCTCGGTTCGGTCATGGGATGAAAGCGGTGCAGGCAGTGGCCCGTGCACTGTCCTGAAGCGGCTGCAATCGGAAGGCGACATGACAACCGGTTGTAGCAGGGGGTCGGCCTCGAGTTGCGCCTCTTCTCGGCCCCATGCCTGGCACCACGCCCTGGTTTTCTTGACCAGCCTGGTGCTCCTCACGCCCTCCACCGCGTGCAAGGGCGGGGTCAGTGAGACTGACCCAGCCGCGCCCGGCCAGGTCCTCGGGGAGTTCATCTCCATCTCGGTCCGGCCTGACGGTGGAACGATCGCCAAGGGGGACTCGCTGCAGTTGGTGGTAAGCTACCACTGGCCGCGGACTCCCAGCATCACCTGGGCCAGCAATGACAGCAGCGTAGCGGAGGTGTCCCCCACCGGGATGGTGTACGGGCGGAAGCCCGGGCTGGCTGGGGTCCGCGTTATCGTGAGCGACCGTATCCGGGGAGCCGCCGGGGTGGTCGTCGTTGCCATCAGGGTTCAGTAGCAGCGTGATCGGCGGCAAGGCTCCGCTTGACAAGTGGCCACCCAGACGGCTTTCTTACTGGTAAGTCTTCCCGGGAGATCGCATGAGCACCGCCGCCACGACGACGCTGTCCTCCAAAGGACAGGTGGTCATTCCAGAAGAGATCCGGATTCAGCTTGGCCTTGAACCTGGCGCCCAGTTTGTCGTGATCGCCGACCGTGATGTGGTGATCTTCAAGCTGCTCGAACTGCCGACGCTCAAGGAGTTTGCTGTGCTTGTTGGTCGGGCCCGGGAGGTCGCGAAACAAACGGGTCTGACACGAGCGGACATCGTCAAGTCCGTGAAGAAGGTCCGCCGGTCCAGGTGAAGGTCGTTGTGGACACCAACGTGCTCATGTCGGGAATCTACTTTGGAGGAGTCCCCGGACGTGTGCTTGAGGCATGGGCGCAGCGTCAAGTGGAACTGGTGCTTTCACCCGCGATCTTGGACGAGTATCGGCGTGTTGGTACCGACCTCGCTGCTCGGTACCCGGAACGGGCCGTCGCGTTGGTACCGGTGCTTGCCCTTCTCGGGACGTACGCCACGATGGTGAATGCACCGCCATTGAGGGAGCCAGTGAGCGCGGACCCCGCCGATGACATGTTTCTGGCCGCGGCCTTCGCCGCAAGCGCGACGACGATCATCTCCGGAGATAGGCACTTGCTCGAGGTGTCCGGGTGGCGGGGTATCACTGTGCTGACGCCGCGGAAGTTCATCGACCGGTTTTTCCGCGCGAGCCGTTAGACAACCTGGAACTGCGGGTCGAACGGGGCTCCGCGAACACCAGCGCGACGGTTGTCATGGTACTGGAGGGCCTGCTGCTACCTCCCCACCACATGGTGCCCGGCCCGCTCCAGCGCGGACTTGGCGTGCTCCACCTCGTCCTCCTTGACCAGCACATAGTCGGTGTCGTGGGTCCCGATGCTGAGGATGCCGATCCCCGCCTCGGACAGCGGCCGGATGATGCTCGACAGCAGGCCGATCAGCCCAAAGCCGATGGTCCCCCGCACCCGGAAGGCCCGATAGTCCCGCTGGCTCGGCACATCCGCCGGCATCACGTCTGCGTCCGCGGTGATCGACAGCTCCTGCTCGGTCCGGCTCACCGTCACGAAGTACCTGGCGGTCCAGGCCCACGCGGGGATCGGGGTCTCGGGGGGCAGCCGGCAGATCGCGATGGGATGGTCCAGATAATCGAGTGTCAATCCGCGGGACATGGCACCTCGTGAGGTCGGGATCAGGGGACCGATGGCCCGGGCGGGCGCGACACCGGGCATGCAAGCAACTCCCATGCAGTATAGGGCCAGCCGCCGAGCCTTGCTATCCTGGCCCAACCATGCAGTGCTCGCACCAGGGTCCCTGGACTGCTCGGTTCGGAGGCCGGGACCCGGATGCCCGGTTTCGTGACAGTCAGTTTCCTGGGGTGCCGCACGGCCGCCACGGTGCTGCGGACAGGCCCGATTGACGCGCCCGCCACGGCAGACGAGCTTGGGGACAGTTCCTTCCTCCGGACCCGTTGCCCTATGCGTATCGAAAGCCCTCCCCGCTTCACGCGGCTGCTGTGCGTGGCCCTCCTGCTGGCGGCCTGCACCGGTGAGCCCACCGAGCCCAGCGGCCCAGGGGGGCCGCCGGCCGGCAGCCTCCGCTGGTCGGATGCCGCCACCTGGCCTGGGGGCGCGGTGCCGAAGACCGGTGACGCGGTGGTGATCCCGGAAGGCCGCACCGTGTTGCTCGACGTGAGCCCTCCCTCGCTGGCCAGTCTGACCGTGGTCGGGGAGCTGGTCTTCGGTGACGTCGATCTCAACCTGACCTCAGGCTGGATCATGGTCCACGGCACCTTCCGGGTCGGGCGGGAGGAGGCCAGGTACCAGCGGCAGGCCAGGATCACCCTCACCGGCCCGGCCGGCGAGGACGTGATGGGGATGGGGGCCCGGGTCCTCGGGATCATGGGCGGGAAGCTCGAATTGCACGGGGCGTCGAGGACGGGCTGGACCACCCTCGACGCCACCGCCCAGGCGGGCGCCACCCAGATCACCCTGGCCACCACCACCGACTGGCGGGCCGGGGACCGGATCGTCATCGCCTCGACCGACCTGAATCCGCTCTGGGTGGACGAGGCGACGGTGGTCTCGGTGCAGGGCAGAACCCTGACCCTGAGCGCGCCGCTCGGGTACGCCCACTGGGGGACCACCCAGTCGTTCGGCGGGACCACCGTGGATCAGCGGGCGGAAGTCGGGCTGCTCAGCCGCAACATCATGATCCAGGGCGACCCGGCCACGGCCCCCAACGGGCTCGGCGGCCACATCATGGTGATGCAGGGCGGCCAGGCCCGGGTGGAGGGGGTGGAACTCTACCGGATGGGGCAGAAGGCCACTCTGGCGCGGTATCCGCTGCACTGGCACCTGTCCCAGGCCGCCGACGGCCAGTACCTCAGGAACAGCAGCATCTGGAAGACCAACAGCCGCTGCGTCACGATTCACGGCACCGACGGGCTGCGGATCGAGGATAACGTCTGCTACGACCACCTGGGTCACGGCTATTTCATGGAGGATGGCGCCGAGTCGGGCAATCATCTGGAGCGGAACCTGGGGCTGGTCACCCGGACGCCGGCCACCGCCGATCGGCTGCTCCCCTCCGACGCGACGCCGGCCACCTTCTGGGTCACCAATCCCGCCAACAACCTGATCGGGAATTCCGCCGCCGGTTCCCAGGGCTTCGGATTCTGGTATGCCCTGCCGGCGGAACCGACCGGCCTGTCGGTAGGCCAGCCGGATCGTCCCACCCGGACCCCGCTCGGCGGGTTCACCAACAATGTGGCCCACTCGAACCTGCGGGACGGTCTCCATGTGGACAACGGCCCGCTGCCCGATGGCACCACCGCGACCTCCTCCTACCGTCCCCGGCAGATTCCCGCGGCGGAGTCTCCCGTGGTGACGGCCTTCTTCCGGGGGCTCCGGGCGTGGAAGAACAGCAATCGGGGAGTCTGGTTTCGCGGCAACGAATTGCGGCTGGCCGGGGCGGTGTTGAGCGACAACAAGATCGGCGCCACCTTCGCGGCCTCCGAGACCTTCGTGGAGGACGCCACGTTCGTGGGCCAGACCGCCAACACCGCGGGGACCCAGTACCCTGCCGGCTTCCCGGTCCGGGGCTACGAGTTCTATGACGGTCGGGTCGGGGCGCGGCGGGTCACCTTCATCAACTACCCGTCGGGCGGTGGCCGAGTATTCAGCGCCATCGGCTTCAACCGGAACAACGCCTTCTCGCTGAGTCCGGGGAACGCGGTGGAGCAACTCACCTTCGTCAACGCCAACCGGGTCTATGTGGAGAACCCCAATCCGATCCGGGATGGTGACAAGGCCGCGGTCTTCTTCGACACCGACGGCTCGGTGACCGGGACCGCGGGGCACTTCGTCGCGGCGGTCAACCCGCTCCACGTGACCGGGTCCTGCGTCTTCAGGAGCGAATGGAACAGCTATGACTGCGGCAATCGGTTCGTGCGGCTCCAGGTGCGGGGGATCAACGGCGAGTTGATCGGGCCGGCCACGGTGCGCCGCGAGGATGGCGCGAATACCACCTATGTGGGATCGGGCAACGATCCGGTCAGTGTCTCGACCTCGCTTCCGGTGGGCCGCAGCTACACGGTCACGCCGGGTGGCGCTCCGCCGCTGTCCCCCCGGTTCTTTACCACCGGGATGATCGCGGGAGACTGGCTCCGGGTCAGCGTCCCGTATGCCGGCGCCACGGTCAAGGTGTCGCGGGACTACAGTACCTCAGTCTTTCTGCCCCAGGCCGCGTCGCTGGCGGAACTCGACGCCGGACCCGGTGACAAGTACTACCGGGACCCCGGAACCGGAGTCCTTCATCTCAAGCTGGTGCCCCAGCTGGGCCGGAACTATGCGGTGCTGTACGTGACGCCATAGAGGCTGGAGGCGTCACCGAACGGGGAAGGGGGATCCATTGTGGATCCCCCTTGTCGCGTCAGGACGAGGCCCGGATGTACTGGCAGCCGACTTCCTGGGCGACCGCGGTCGCGAAGACCCCCGACGGCTGCAGGATGACCCCGGGGATGACGAACTCGAGTGGGAGTCAGCGACCGATGGGGAGCTGGCCCCGCCGCAGCCAGGTCACGATGGCGGCCGCCAGGAGGACCACGACGGCCATCATGAACAGTGAGCCGTCGCCCGGATAGGCGACCCCGATCTTGAACAGGTGGGTTCCGATCGCCCCCACCATGAGTCCCAGGGCCAGCAGGCCTCCCCAGGCGGCGGTGGCCGGACGGATCAGCAGCAATACCGCAATCACCTCGAAGGTGCCGACGGCGTAACGCCCGAACGGCTCGGCCCCGAGCGTCTCGAACAGGGCCACGGAGTCAGGCGCCCCCGACAGCTTCATGACCCCGGCCATGGCCAGGATGACGACCGCCGCAAGCTGGGCTACCCAGGAAACGGTTGTTGCGGGTTTGCTGAGGGTACTCATCCGGGACTCCTTGACTAGAGTGGAATGAGGTCAGGCCGCCTGACACTCAACAGGCCAACGCCGATGACCGGCGGCAGGTTCCGTCCTCTCGCCTCAGTCCACTCGGTCTGGCAGCGAAGGGCGTCGCAGTACTCGCTTGGCCTGCCGGTGTCTGCCCTGAAGGTACCTCAGCCAGGCCCAGCTGGTGGGCCTGACGCCCCGGTCGCGATGCATGGCACCGATCTCGAAGGCGAGTCGCCACTGTGTCAGCAGAACGCCCCAGGCCCTCCACAGCGAGTTGGCAGGGTCGTAGATGCTGGTGGCCTCGGAGCTCACCCCGTTCAATTCCAGCACCCGGAACTCTCCCGCCTGCAAGGCCTCCTCGCTGGGGGCCCGGATGTCGTAGCGCCCGAATGAGAACCCGGGTGCGGCCTGGCTCAGTGTGTCGACGGCCGACTCCAGCGCCGGGGTCAGCAGCCATCCGCCGTCGAGGAACAGGCTCCCCTGGCTGTGGGTGCCCATCCGGGTGAGGGCGATCCGCTCTCCCGCCGGGATCACCTCGTCCAGCCGATCGATGTGGGCTGCCAGAAACAGGCGCGCCGAACAGACCGCCCGGTCGTCCGCGAGGATCAGTCGCTCCAGGGTGGAGGTCCCATCGCCGACCACCTCGGGGAAGCGCTTGTCAGTAATGGCGAAGACCGTCCCCCGACTCGAGTCCGGGAACCGGTAGTAGAAGATCCCGAATTCTCGGCCGGTCAGATGCTCCTGGACCATGACCGTCGAATCGGTCTGCCGAAGCAGCGCTTCGACCTCCTCCATCGAACCGGGGAAATGAACCCCTCGTCCCCGTTCTCCGACGTCGGGTTTGAGGACCACCGGGAAGTTGAGCTGGTTGGTCGCCATGAACTCCCTCACCAACGTCAGTCGCTCATTCACGGAGAGTGAGCCCGGCAACCGGCAGTAGGCCGCCAATCGGTGGTCCTGATCCACGAAGAGATCCAGGATCTCCGACTTCGACTCTCCCAGGAGGCCGCCGCCCGGAATGCCCGGGTTGGCGGCGGTGAAGAGCCGGAGCGAGCGGTGGCGCAGGGCCTGCCAGCAGATCCCGGCCACGATCGGCAGGTAGAACAGCCGAAGCGGCCAGAACTCCCAGCGGGTCACCCGGCGCCACCGGCTCACGAGAAGGCGGCGGCCGCGCCAGGTAAGCAGCCCCATCGTCAGCCGGATCAGCATGAAGAGCAGCATCAGGCCGACGACAAAGACCGGCCCCGCCAGTGCGCGATGGCCGGCCACCCAATTGGTCAGCTGGGCGCCGACCAGCGCCGAGACCCCCACCAGGAGCGGAGTCCACAGCGTGGCGGCAATCAGGAACGCCACGGTGAAGGCCGGGAGGCTGGTGCGCAGGACCCCGGCGGCGACGTAGGTCGGCAACCGGGTGCCGGGCATGAACCGGGTGGCGATCACCAGCCGGAGTCCCTGGCGGGCGAACCATCGGGAACTGCGAATCACGTCCTCCTCGCTCACCAGCCATCGGAGCGGCGGGTACCGAAGGGCCGGGCGCCCGAAGATCCGCCCGGTCAGAAACAGGAGGAGGTCGCCGATCGCGATCCCGATGAGACAGGCCGCGGTGGCCGGCAGGAAGCCGAGGGTGCCCCGGCTCACCAGCAGCCCGGCTGCGATGCAGGCCAGGTCCTCGCTGACCAGGGTGGCGGCCGCCAGCAGCACCAGGACGATGGCCAGCGAGAATCCGGCAGGTCGAGGCAGCTGGGCCGGTTCCAGCGGCTGGGCGGCGGCGGCGATTCGGTCGGGCTCGGCGGTGGACCGGAGTCGAGCGCTGCCGGTGGCGACCCGGGACAGAAAGGCCGCGATAGTATCGGCTACCATCGGTGCCTGAGTGAAGGCCATGAAATGGCCGCCGGCCAGAAGACGGACCTCGCTTTGCGGGACGATCCGGCCGTGTTCCCGGGCGATCGGTGGGGGAACCAGTTCGTCGCAATCCCCTTGGACGATCAGAGTCGGTCCGCTCCACCGGTCGAGGGCGCCCCGGAGCGGGCGCTGGTCAGTGTCGAAGAAGTTCCTGGCATACGGCACCCCGAGCATCGCGTCATCCAGCCATCCGAAATGCGGTGTCAGCTCGGTCAGCGCCCAGAGTCCGGCCAGTTGGAGGCCATGAACGGAGTGATTCAGCCAATGGTCGCCCAGCAGTTCGTACTCCTGCACTCCGATCGAGGAGACCAGGGTGAGCGAGGCGACCCGCGAGGGCGCCCGGTCGGCGAGCTCGATCGCCACCCCGCCGCCCATGCTGTATCCCACCAGGTGGACCGCCGGGATCTTCAAACTGTCGAGCAGCTGGACGAGGTACTCCGCATGGGCGGCGATCGAGTAGTCGGGGATCTTCGCGGTCGAGCCCCCGAACCCGGGCAGGTCCGGCGACAGCACCCGATGGACATTGGCCAGTGCCACGGCCAGGGGACCGACCTGTCCATGGTCTCCCGGGCTTCCGTGCAGCACCAGGACGGGAGGGGACGCGCCCGAGGGATTCAGGTCGAGGAACACGATCGTCACCGGCGGCGAACCCTGGGCGAAGGGAACCTGTCGGGTCAGGATCAGCCGGAGGTCGCCGCCGTGCGGCGCTTGGTGCTGGGTCAGTCGCACCAGGTGGGAGGCGGCCAGGGCGAGGATGTATGCCCCACCCAACAGGCGAAGGAGTCGCCTGCCGCTCATCGCGATGGCCGCCTCCTTGGCAGGGATCGCTCGATCATCTCCGAGGTTTCGCAGGGAGGCCCGGGGGTGTGACGGAGCCGGACGCCACCGGCGTTGACCGAGATCCGGGTATAGCTCACGGTGCCGGCATCGGCGCGATGCATACAGACGGAGAGCGCGCCGCGGGCCGGCAGGTGGCTGCGATGGATCGCCTCGAACTCCTCAGGGCCCGCCGCCGACCGGAAGAGCTTCTCTCGAGCGACTTCCGCCCCCGGCTGATCGTAGCCGGAACTGGTGGCGACGAGCCCCGCTGTCGCCACGGGTTGGCGGAGCAGTTGCGCGCCGTCCCATTCCCAGGCGGTCGGGCCGGCGTCAGGTCGGAAGGCAGTGAGCAGGAAGGGCCGGAAGCGCCTGAGTCGGGCGGGGCTCAGGATGGACTCGAGGTCCCGGTCGGGGTGGAGGCCCAGCAGGGAGAGGACCAGGGCCCCGCGAGAGGTGAAATCGGAAGGATCGTCCTGCGGGGCCTCCTTCAGCCGATTCAGCAGACCAAAGGACCGGCCCCAGTCGTTGACGCCGATCCAGGTGCCGAGGTGGTCGCTGTCCACCGGGGCGATCCATCGGAGGTTCGGCCCGCCGCCAATTTCCGGCGGGAGCTCGGGCCCCCGGGTGACCAGCTCATCCCGGTTGAAGAACACCTCATAGCCACCGGTCCGGCCCAGCCAACTCACGGTGCACATTCAGCGGGCCGCCGCCTTGTGCGCTTCGGTGGAGGGCGCCACGCCGAGCCGGGGGTCACCATCGGTTCCCTGGCGTTGCAGCAGCAGACGGATCACCGCGAAATGATGCACGGTGTGACTGAGGAGGAAGAGCAGCTCTCGCCCGAGCGAGGACTGGAAGCCGCTCAGGTCCGTCTGGTCCGGGGTCGCGGCGTGCCGGGCCAGCAGATTTCGGTTCAGCGATGTCGGGTCCACGGCGGCGAGCAGCGCCGTCAGCTCCCTGGTGCGTTGCGCGGCCGCGCGCGGGTCTTCTTCCAACACTTTTTCCCGGGGCCGGGTATCGTAGTCCACCTGTCCGGCGTCCGCACCGGCCAGCAGGCAGCCATAGTGTTCCAGGATATGGCGATACTGGGCTCCAATCGAACTCTGGCCCTCCCAGGTAGCGCGGTACCTGTCCTGGGTCAGCTGATCCAGCAGGCGCAATCCCTGTTCGAGCAGGGCAAGGTTCCCGGTGAGGGCGGGCGGCGTCGGGCTGGTCATGCGAAGTGCTCCGATGTCGGAACGGGGATGAAGCTGCTCATCAGTTGGTCCCGCAGTGCCAGGGCGAGAGGTCGCCGGTCACTGCCGGTGACCGGTGTCGGGTGGAACGACAGTACGGCGCGAGGCCGCCGGGCCGCCAGCAGCTGCGTCAGGTGGGGGGTGAACTCCATGTCACCCCACCAGCAGATGGCGAGGTGGGCCGGGCGCCGCGGGTCGCCACTCAGGTAGCTGACCGTCGCTGTGTGCACCGGGAAGCTCCTCGTGGCGGCCCAGTGGAGCAGGGCGGGTCGCAACAGATGGACCTGGTCGCCCCGCGAACTGGTGCCCTCGGGGAACAACACGACCCCGGCGCCTCGGGTGATCGCCCGATCGATTTCCTCGAGCACCCGGATCGCGTCCCGCTTCGACTCCCGGTTGATGAACAGCGTGCCGGTGACCCGGGCCAGGTGGCCCAGCAACGGCCAGCGCCGGAGCTCGGCCTTCGAGATGAAGGTGGCCCCCAATTGGGATCCGAAGACCCGCACGTCCACATAGCTGAGATGGTTGGCCACCATGAAGAACGGCTTGGGGGGGGCGATTCCCCGGACTTCCACCACGAATCCCAGGGCGCGGAGCAGGCCCCGGGTCCAGGTGCGCTGAATCCAGTTGTTCCACGCCTGATGGCGCCGGGCGCTGCCCAGTGTCACCAGGGCTCCCGGCAACCAGAGGCTGTAACTGACCATGGTCCACATCACGACCAGGCTCAGCCGCCAGACCTGTCGCACCCGGTCGGACAGGGTGAACGCTTCCGTCGTCACCGGAAGAAGCTCCGCACGGTGCGCAGGGGCAGAGTCTCCACGTCGAGCAGCACCAGGAAGTCGATCGTCTGGAAGAGCCGGTCGATCGCCGGTGGGCCGCAGACTTTGGCTCCCAGGTCCAGATAGCTCTGAAACAGGGCGGGGACATGGGGCGGCGGAAGCGGGTTTCCGTTAGCCTCGCACCGGGTGGAGCCCAGCGGATCGATCCTGACTTCCGGATGGAGGTGACCCAACTGCTCCAGGTGGCGCAGGGTGGCGACCCCGAGCGCCTGGTCCTGGCTGGTCAGCGAGCAGCAGCCGAACAGGGCGCTCTTCCGATTCCAGCTCAGGTAGCTCGCCAGGCCTCTCCAGAGCAGGTGCAGGACCCGGCCATTCCGATGGTCTCGCGCCACGCAGGCGCGCCCGATCTCGACCGAACGCGCGAGCAGCTCGGGCGGGAATCCTGCCAGTGCAAACTCACCGGCGGTGTAGAAGCCGCCCAGCGCACTTGCCATCTCGGCGGTCTGCAGACGGTAGGTCCCGACCACCCTCCCGTCCTCCCGATCGGTGATCATCAGATGATGAAACCGGTGGTCGAGCTCGTCTTCGTCCCGTCCGGTGGCGTGTGAGGTGGCGAGTCCTTCGTCCAGTTCCAGGTTGAAGACATGGTACCGCAGCCGGAGGATCTCCTCCAGCGTCTTCCGGTCGCGGGCGAAACCGACCCGGTACCGGCCGGCGTCGACGGTGGAGTCCGGGAGCTGCTCCCGAGCCACGGGATAACCCAAGGGCATCAGGGAACCCTTCCCGAGGTGGTGCGGAAGTGGCTCAAACATGCGGGACTCCGGCCGGGCAGGGACACCTACTATAATGCCGGTTCGGCGGTTCGGTTCCCGGATCCGGAGGGAACTCGACCCGGCCCCCGCGGCGTTTGCACCCATGATGAGTGCTCTGCTCCAGATCTGCAACGCGTCATGGTAACGGGGCTTCGCGCGGTTGCGCCGGATCCCCGGACGGCGCTAAGCTCCCCCCGCCGAGGGCCGGTGATCGACACCGGCCCGGATCACCGGTTCCGGCCGCAGCCGAGGGGACACCGCATGACAGAGGGCAGTGGGACCGAGGCTCACCCCACCGAGTTCGAGGTTCTGCTCGTGCCGGTGCTGGACTCTGCCTATCGGACGGCCCTCCGGCTGACCGGGAATGCGTCGGACGCGGAAGATCTGGTGCAGGATGCCTCCTTCCTGGCGCTCCGGGGATTCGGTTCCTTCCGATCCGGCAGCAATTTCAAGGCGTGGTTCTTCCGGATCGTCTTCAACCGGTTCTACAGCGGATACCGCAGTCGCCGCCGCCGGGGTGTGGCGGTGGAGTTGGGGGAGGTTCCCGAGGTCGCGGTGTCGGAGGCCGCCACTCGGCTGGGTCTGGTGCAGGAGTCGGATCCGGCCACCGCGCTGTTGAGCCGGCTGGATGTGGACCAGGTCACCCAGGCCCTGGATGCGCTGCCCGACGACTACCGATCGGTGGCCACACTCTATTTTACCCAGGAGTTCTCCTACCAGGAGATCGCCGAGGTGCTCGACATCCCCGTCGGCACGGTCCGATCCCGGCTGCACCGGGCCCGGCGGGCGTTGCAGGTCGATCTGCTCGAAGTGGCCCAAGAGCGGGGGATCGTCCGATGACCAGACTGCACTCCTTCAGCTGCAAGGAAGCCTTCGCCCGGCTGGCCGACTTCGTCGATCGCGAGTTGACCCTGGAGGAGATGGCGCTGGTCAAGCTGCACATCAGCGATTGCGCCTGCTGTGCCCGGGAGTTCCGTTTCGAGGAAGGGATGTTGCAGTGCATCCGGGAGCGCCTTGCGCGGGTCGCCGTCCCGCCGGACCTTACCCGCCGGATTCTGGGTGCCCTGGCTTCGGCCGAGGACCCGCCCGCCCCCTGACCCGTGTTACCGGAGGAACCCCCGTGTCCATCCGCCGAACGCTCCTGCTCGCCGGCCTTGCGCTCTGCGCCGGCGGGCCCGTGGTCGCCGCCCAATCCCTGGCCGAACGCACCAAGGCGATGGAGCGGCGCGACGGTTTTGTGCCGATGTTCTGGGACGTCGGCGCTGGGAAACTCTACCTGGAGCTGCCCGCCGCCGGGACCGAACTGATCTACGTCGTAGGGTTGGCGGCCGGGATCGGCTCCAATGACATCGGGCTCGACCGAGCCCAGCTTGGCGGCGAGCGGCTGGTCCGGTTTGACCGGGTCGGACCCAAGGTGCTGATGGTGGAGCCGAACCAGCGCTACCGGGCCGACACCGACAATCCGGCGGAGCGCCGGGCGGTGGAGGAGTCCTTCGCCTCGTCAGTCATCTGGGGGTTCCAGGTCGAGGCGGAGGAGAACGGGCGGCTGCTGGTGGACGCCACCGACTTCGTGCTCCGGGACGCCCATGGCGTCATCGGGTCGCTCCAGCGGTCGCGACAGGGGAGCTACCGGGTGGATCAGGCCCGCAGTGCGGTCTACCTGCCGCGCACCAAGGGGTTTCCCCGCAACAGCGAGATCGAAGTCACCCTGACGTTTGCCGGGGAGAATCCTGGCGGCTGGGTTCGGGACGTGGTTCCCAGTCCGGAGGCGATCACGGTTCGCCAGCACCACTCCTTCATCGCCCTGCCCGATCCGGGCTATGTCCCCCGGGCCACGGACCCCAGGGCCGGGTTCTTCGGGATCAGCTACGCCGACTACGCCACGCCGATCTCCGAGCCACTGCAGAAGCAGTTCATCGCCCGTCACCGGCTGGAAAAGCGGAACCCGGAGGCGGCCATCAGCGACCCGGTCAAGCCGATCGTGTATTACCTCGACCCCGGCGTGCCGGAGCCGGTTCGCTCCGCCCTGCTCGACGGGGCACGGTGGTGGAACCAGGCCTTCGAAGCGGCAGGCTATCGCAACGCCTTCCAGATCGAGATCCTGCCCGACTCGGCGGATCCGATGGACGTGCGCTATAACACGATCACCTGGATCCATCGGTCCACCCGGGGGTGGAGCTACGGATCCTCGATCACCGACCCACGGACCGGCGAGATTCTCAAGGGCCATGTCTCGCTCGGGTCGCTCCGGGTCCGGCAGGACATCCTGCTCGCCGAGGGACTGCTGTCCCCGTTCACCGGCAGCGAGCGTGCCTCGACCGACGCGGAGGCCATGGCCCTCGCCCGGATCCGCCAACTCTCGGCGCATGAGGTGGGCCATACCCTCGGCATCGCCCACAACTACATCGCCTCGACCCAGGGGCGGTCGTCGGTCATGGACTACCCGGCGCCGCTGGTGACCCTGGCTGCCGATGGTCGGGTCGATCTGACCCGGTCCTACGCCGTGGGGATCGGCGACTGGGACAAGGTTGCGGTGACCTGGGGCTACCAGGATTTCCCGGACGGCACCGATGAACCCGCCGCACTCGAGCGGATGCTGAGCGCGTCACGGGCTCGAGGCCTGACCTTCCTGACCGACCAGGATGCCCGGCCCACCGGGAGCGCCCATCCGGAGACCCACCTCTGGGACAACGGCACCGATGCGGCGACGGAGCTGGATCGGGTCATGCAGGTGCGGGCCCGGGCGATGAGCCTGTTCGGGGAGACGGCCATCCGGACCGGACAGCCGCTGGCCCTGATGGAAGAGGCGTTCGTGCCGCTCTATCTCCATCACCGCTACCAGGTGGAGGCGGCGGTCAAGCTGGTGGCCGGGACCTGGTACAGCTACGCAATGCGGGGCGACGGGCAGGAACCGCTGAGAGCGGTCTCCGCGGCGGATCAGACGCGGGCGCTGGGGTCGGTGCTGGCGACGATCACCCCGGCGGCGCTCGCGATCCCCGCGGCCGTGCTGCGGACCCTGCCGCCGCGCCCCGCCGGCTTCCAGAGCCACCGGGAGCTCTTCGATCGGGAAACCGGGCTGGTGTTTGATGCGATCACTCCGGCGGCGGGCGCGGCGGATCTGGTCGTCGGCCTGGTGCTGGATCCCGAACGCGCGGCCCGGCTGGTGCAGCAGCGGGCCCTCGATCCGTCGTTGCCCGGCCTGGATCAGGTGGTTCGACGGCTGATCGGACAGACCTTTGGCGCCACCCCGGCGGACGGCTACCACGCCGAACTCGCGCGCGCAGTCCAGCGGGTGGTGGTGGATCAACTCACCCGACTGGCGTCGGAGGCGGGACTGCCCCAGGTGAGGGCGGTCGCCAGCTACGAACTGTCCCGGCTCACCGCCCGGCTCCGCACCGAAGCGGGCGGGCCTCCGGCTGCCCAGGCGCACCGGCTCCAGCTCGCCACGGACATCACCCGGTTCCTCGATCGACCGTACGATCCCACCCGACCGGTGCGGCCCCCTCAGAATCCACCGGGCAGTCCGATCGGGAGCGGTGCTCCGCCACTGGACCGCCCTCCCACGCAGGAGAACCGATGATCCGGTGCTCTCGAACCCTTCGGAACCTGGGCCTGGCCTCCGTCTTTCTCGGACTGGGAACTGCCGACCTCAAGCGGCCCTGACCGGCGTCTGGTCGGTCTGGGTGGTGGAGGGGAATTCATTAGCTTCCAGCTGAGCCATGACCTCTCCTGCCTATGACGTGATTGTCGCCGGCCTGGGCGCGATGGGCAGCGCCACGGCCTGGCAGCTGGCGCGCCGAGGGCTCCGGGTTCTGGGGCTCGATCGATGGCACCCTCCCCACGCCATGGGGAGTTCGACTGGTGAGACCCGGATCATCCGCGAAGCGTATTTCGAGAGCCCCTTCTACGTGCCGATGGTGCGCCGGGCCTACCACTTGTGGACCGCCCTGGAAGTGGCGACCGGTGAGAAGCTGCTCACCCGGACCGGAGGCCTGTCGGTCGGCCCCCGGGCCGGACCGCTGGTCTCCGGGGCGATCGCCAGCGCCCAGGCCCACGGAGTGCCCTTCGAGGTCCTCGCCGCGGCATCGCTCCGGGACCGGTTTACCTTTCAACCCCATGACGAGCTGACCGGCGTCTGGGATCCCGGGGCCGGGGTCCTGCGGCCGAGGAGTGCATCAGGACCCTCCTGTCCCAGGCCGGCCACTTCGGGGCCACCCTCCGGTACGACGATCCGGTATTGCAATGGGAGGCGACCTCCGACCAGGTCGTGGTGACCACCAGGTCGGGACGCTACACTGCCGCCCGGTTGGTGCTGGCGAGCGGGGCCTGGTTGGGCCAGCTCCAGGGGGGCTGGCAGGTTCCGCTCACCGTCGCCCGCCAGATCATGCTGTGGCTCACGGCCCAGCGTCCGGAGCGGTTCGGCCCCGACCGGTGTCCGATCTGGCTCTGGGAAACCGGTGAGGGGCCGGTATACTACGGGTTCCCGGATATGGGGACCGGGCCGAAGGTGGCGCAGCATCATGGTGGGCAGGTGGTGGACCCTGATACGGTGAATCGGGAAGTGGATGACCGGGAGGCCGACGGAATCCTCCGGTTCCTGGCCGGGGCCGTTCCCGAGCTGACCAGCCCAGTGCGCCAGGCCAAGGTCTGTCTCTACAGCAACACGCCGGATGAGCATTTCATTCTCGACCGCCACCCGGCCCACCCCTCGGTGATCGTGGCGAGTCCGTGCTCGGGGCACGGATTCAAGTTTGCCCCGACCGTCGGGGAGATCCTGGCCGACCTGGTCGTGGATCAGCCGCCGAGTTTCGACCTGACGCCGTTCCGGCTGGATCGATTCGGGACGAGCCGTTCTCCAACGCTGGCTGATGGAGGTGAAGGGTGAAGGCGTCTCTGGCTCTGCTGTTGACCTTCGGGCTTGCCGCACCGCTCCACGCCCAGGGCCCCGTCAAGGTCCTGATCGCCGTGGACATGGAGGGCGTCACCGGGGTCGTGACCGCGGACCAGCTTGGTCCGTCCGGCTTCGAGTATGACCGGTTCCGGGAGTTCATGACCGCCGAGGCCCTGGCCGCCGTCGCCGGGGCGCGGGCTGGTGGGGCCACCGAGGTCGTGGTGGTCGATTCCCACGGCAACGGACTCAACCTGCTGATCGATCGCTTCCCCGACGATGTCCAGATCATCCGCTCCCGGCCTCGACCCCTCGGCATGGTGGAGGGGCTGGACAGCTCCGTCGCGGCCGTGGTGTTCATCGGGTTTCACAGCGGGACCACCAATCCGGTCGGGGTCCGGGCCCACACCATGTCGAGCGCCAACTATGCCGGCCTGACCCTGAATGGGCAGCAGGTCTCGGAGTCGATGTGGGCGGCGGCGATCGCGGGTCACTTCGGAGTTCCGGTGGTGGCCATCTCCGGTGACAACGCCGCCACCGCCGAACTCGCGACGGTCATTCCCGGGATCGAGGTTGCAGTGGTCAAACAGGCGATCGGCTTTCACAGCGCCCGGACTCTGACCCCGGCGGCGGGGCAGCAACTGATCCGGGAGCGGGTCGAAGCCGGGATGCGGAAGCGACGCTCGATCCGACCGGCATCACCGGGGGCGCCGGTCCGGGTGACCCTGACCTTCAAGAGCTACACCCCAGGGGAGATCCTGTCCTACCTCCCCTACTTCGAACGGCGGGATGCTCACACGGTGGCCTTCACCGCCCGCGACATGGTTGAGGCGGCGAAGGTGCTGGGGTTCATCGGCGAATACCACGCTGGCTTGACCCCATGAGCGGGATGACGGGGCCGCGAGTCTCCGGCGCGAGTGGCACCCCGTGGGAGCCGATCGTGGGTTATTCCCGGGTAGTGCGCATGGGACCCATGGTGTGGGTCTCCGGGACCACCGCGACGGACAGCGACGGGGTGGTGGTCGGGGCGGGGGATCCCTATGCCCAGACCGTCCAGACGATCAGGAATATCGAACGCGCCTTGCAGCAGGTGGGGGCCACCCTGGCCGACGTGGTCCGGACCCGGATGTATGTGACCGACATCTCCCGGTGGGAAGCGGTGGGTCGGGCCCACGGAGAGTTCTTCGGGGAGCTCCGGCCGGCGACCTCGATGGTGGAGGTGAGTCGATTGATCGCTCCCGAGATGCTGGTGGAGATCGAGGCCGACGCGGTGGTCACCGAGGGAGAGGGCTGAGAGATGCCACGTCGGGCGGTCGCCGTGATCGGCACCGGCACCATCGGCCGTTCCTGGATCCGGGTGTTCACCCGGGGGGGCTATCCCACGAGAGCATGGGATCCTGACCCCGAACAGCTCGAGCGCGCCTGGACCTGGCTCAAGGCCGACCTCAAGACGACCCGGAAGCGGCAAGGCCTCCGCAAGGCGGTCGCCCGGAGCCAGCGCGAGCTGGTGACCCGATGCGCCACCCTTGAGGAAGCCCTCGACGGAGTGGCGTATGTCCAGGAGAGCGCCCCGGAGGACCTGGTGCTGAAACAGCGGCTCTTCCAGGACCTCGACGCCCGGTCCGATCCGGGGACCATTCTGGCGACCAGCTCGTCCAGTTTCGGGCTCGATCAACTGGCGGGCGGGCTCGGCGGCCGGCACCGTTGCATCATCGCGCACCCGCTCAACGATCCTCACACGCTCCCGCCGGTGGAAGTGCACTGGGACGAGCAGACCAACCCGGCGGTGGTCCGTCGGACCACCCGCTTCCTGCTGCAGGTGGGGCAGCAGCCCCTCCCGGTCCGGAAACACCGGCCTGGTCTGGTGATGGAACGGCTTGAGGCGGCCGTGCTGCGGGAGGCCATCTACCTGTTGCAGGAGGAAGTGGCCGATGTCGAAACCGTGGAGGCGGCCCTCCATCTGGGCCTCGGTCTCAACTGGGCCACCCAGGGCCCCTTGCGAGCGCTGGCGCTCAAGGCCGATGGGGGCCTGCACGAGCATCTGACCCGCTACGCCGCCGTCTATCACCGGATCTGGTCCGATCTGGGGACCGATGTCCAACTCACGCCGGAGCTGATCGACCGGCTGGCCCGACAGGTCGGGCCCACCCAGGCCGGGGTCGAACCGCAGGAGTACCGTGCCTGGCGGGACGATCTGGTGGAGCGCATTCAACGGACCAAGACCACCCATCAGCTCGGCGCGGAAGACGGGGCGGGATGACGGCCACCCTGCGGCAGCTGCTGCACGGGGCGATCGACTATGCCGGTCTCTTCCCGCCCGCGGCGCTGCCGCTGGACGCCACCGCACGGGCCTACGCCGAGTACCGCGGCGGCCCGGATGCCTGGGCCCTCGGGCGGTTCATGCTCACCGCTCGGCATCTCCAGCCGCTTGCCGGTCTGCTCCCCGAACTCGGTGCCACTCCTCGGTGGCCGCTCGGCCTGACCCTGGGGGGTCATCCGCAGGATGACCTCGAGCTGGCGGCGGCTTTCCACCATGGCGCGGGGGCAACTTTCGCGCGCGTGACCGGCGTGGAGGGACGAGCCAGTACTCCTGATGACGTCCGCAGGCTGCTGGCCGTGGTCCCGCCGACGTGGGACCGTTTCATCGAGCTGCCGCTGGATCAGGACCTCGCCCCGCTCATCGCGATCCTGGCTGAGCATGGGGCGGGCGCCAAGTTCCGGACCGGCGGGGTCACCGCAGAAGGGTTCCCGGCGAGCGAAGCGCTGCTCAGCGGCCTCGCGGCGGTCGTCCTGGCGGGCATTCCCTTCAAGTGTAACGCCGGGCTCCACCACCCGGTCCGGGGCCGCTACCCTCTGACCTACCAGCCCGACGGCCCGAGCGGGATGATGTACGGCTATCTCAATGTCTTCGTGACCGCAGCCCTGCTGGCGGCCGGCCACCCGATCGCGAAGGTCCGACCGGTCCTCCTGGAAGAGGATCCCGCCGCGTTTCGCGCTGACCAGGAGGTGCTGGGCTGGCGCGACCTGCTGCTCGACCGGAGCCAGCTCGCCGAGTTTCGGCGGGGGGGGCTCCAGGGGTTCGGATCGTGTTCCTTCCGGGAGCCGGTCGATGAACTGCTCACCGTCTTCCATGTGTCCAATGCCCACTGACCTGACCCACGATTCCGGGCTGCAATCCTGGGTACCGGGTGGCAACGCACCAGAGACGGACTTCCCGGTTCAGAACCTCCCGTATGGGGTGTTCCGGCGGGCACCGGGCGACCGGCCTTCCCTGGGCGTCGCGATCGGGGATCATGTTCTGGACCTAAGGGGCGTGGCCCAGGCAGGGCATCTCGGCCCTCTCTCCACCGACCTCCTCTCGGCCTGCCAAGCGGAGCTTCTCAACCCGCTTCTCGCCTTGGGTGCCCCTTCGTGGCGGGCACTCCGGCTCGCGCTGAGCAGCCTGCTGCGGGAGGGCCAGGCCGCCCGGCCCGAGGTGAGCCTGCTGCCGGCGCTCGGGGAAGTGGAGCTGCTGCTGCCGATGTCGATCGGGGACTATTCCGATTTCTACGCTTCGATTCACCACGCCTCCAACGTCGGATCGATGTTCCGGCCCGAGAACCCGTTGTTGCCGAATTACCGGTATGTCCCGATCGGGTACCACGGGCGCGCGTCGTCGGTCGTCGTAAGTGGTACCCCGGTCAGGCGGCCGTCGGGTCAACTCAAGGATGCCAACGCCGAGGCTCCGAGCTTCGGTCCGAGCCGGATGCTTGACTACGAGTGCGAGGTCGGGTTCGTGGTCGGGCCAGGAAACCCCATGGGAACTCCGATCCCGATCGCCGAGGCCGGCAGCCAGCTCTTCGGCTTCTGCCTGGTGAACGACTGGTCCGCGCGTGACATCCAGGCGTGGGAGTACCAGCCGCTGGGGCCATTTCTGTCCAAGAGCTTCCACACCACCATCTCCCCGTGGATCGTGACCTCTCTGGCACTGGAGCCGTTCCGGATCCCGGCCATGGTGAGGTCCGTGGGCGACCCATCGCCGCTGCTCTATCTGCACGATGGCCAGGACCAACTGCGTGGGGGGCTGGGCCTCGAACTTCAGGTCGCGTTGCAGTCGCGCGCCATGCGGGATGCCGGACTGCCGGCGGTGCGGCTCAGTCGGGCGGACTTCGCCGACATGTACTGGACGCCAGCCCAGATGCTGGCCCACCATGCCAGCAACGGGTGCAACCTCCGCCCGGGCGACCTGCTCGCCAGCGGCACCGTTTCGGGATCGACGGAGGATGCCCGCGGGTGTCTCCTGGAACTGACCTGGCGCGGAACCAAGCCCATCGCCCTGCCTTCGGGCGAGACCCGTCGCTTCCTGGAAGATGGGGACGAGGTCGTGATCACCGGGCGGTGCGCCCGGGATGGTGCGCGGTCGTTGGGGTTCGGACTGTGCCGCGGGAGGGTGGCGAAATGAGGCTCGAGGACGGCCACCGGGAGAACCCCGGGGCGGCACTCGACGAGCGCACCGTCGCCGCCGACCCATTCACGCAATGCGCCGAGTGGGTCAGTGCGGCGCAGCGGGCGCTGCCGGAGGCGTTCAACGTCATGACCCTGGCCACGGTCGGCGCCGAAGGGGTTCCGGATGCCCGCACGGTGCTGCTCAAGTCGCTGGATCAGAATGGCCTGGTCTTCTTCACTGATTTCCGGAGCGCCAAGGCGCAGCAGCTGGCAGCCAACCCGATGGCCTGTCTGCTCCTTTTCTGGGGAGCCCTGGAACGACAGATCCGGGTGACCGGGCCGGTCGAGCGGATTCCGGCCGAGGATTCCGCGAGCTACTTCGCGAGCCGGCCGCGGGGAAGCCAGCTGGGCGCCTGGGCCTCGCATCAGAGCGCGGTACTCCCTGGAGGACGGCCCGAACTTGAAGCGGCGTTGCGCGCGGTGGAGGAGCGGATCGGAAACGACCCGGTGCCCCTCCCGCCGCACTGGGGCGGATACCTGCTCCGGCCGGAATGCTTCGAGTTCTGGCAGGGGCGGGAGAACCGGCTCCACGACCGGATCCGCTATCGCCGCAACGAGGGTCGCTGGATTATTGAGCGACTGAGTCCCTGAGATGTTCGGCCATGCGGGTTCCCGAACAGACTGACGCCCTCCGGGCTCGCTTCCTCCGGGCCCTCGAGCAGCTCGGGTCCGCTTCTGGTCCCGGGCTCGTCGCGGTGTCGGGTGGGGTCGATTCGCTCGCCCTGCTTCACCTCCTCGTCGAGACCGCCGGCCACCACCCGTTCCAGCCCGTGGTGGCCCACGTGGACCACGGGATCGATCCCGACAGCGCACTCGTCGCCGGCCGGGTGCGCGCGCTCGCTGAGACACTCGACCTCCCATTCGAGACCACTGAATTCGGGCTCGGGCCCAACGCCGGAGAGACCGTTGCCCGGACGGCGCGCTACCGGTGGCTGAGGAAGACGGCCCACCGACTGGGCGCGGTGGCGATCTTCACCGGCCACCATGCCGATGACCAGGTGGAGACGGTGCTGATGCGGATGCTGCGGGGCTCGGGACCAGCTGGTCTCGCCGGCATGGCCCCCCGAATCGGACTGATCGCCCGGCCTCTCCTGGGATTCCATCGCCTGGAACTCGAGGACTACGTGGCCGGCCTGGGCCTCGAACCGTGGGCCGACCCGGCCAACCGCGCACCGCGGCACCTTCGGTCCTGGATTCGGGGCGACCTGCTGCCGATGCTGGAGCAGCGACTCCCTGATGTGCGGGAATCGGTCGTGCGGGTGGCCCACCACGCGGCCGCGGAGCGGATGGCCTGGGACCAGCTGTTGTCGCACCTTCCGATCGATCTCAGAGGAGAAACCGGGGGATTTTCCGTTGCTTCGGGGCCCCTTCGGGCCTATGATACTAGGCTGGCGGAAGCCCTCATTCGAGCGGTCGCTCGGCGGACCGGGCGTCCGATCGGGCCCCGAAAGGCCGCCCGGGTTTTCCGGATGGTCTGTGGCTCGTCCAGCGGCGCCAGGATCGAGTTGGGGCAGGGATGGGTGGCGGAGCTCCGGTTCGATCGGCTGGCGGTGGTGCGGCCCCTTCCCTCCGGGGAGCCCATTGCCCTTGACGGAGCGGCAGGCGAAGCACGGTTCGGGTCCTGGCGGGTGCGCTGGAGCCGGGAGCCCGCCCCCGGAAAGACATCCCGGGCAGGGTGGACGGCCTGGCTCACCGGTAGCGGTTTCCTGGTGCGCCCGTGGCAACCCGGTGATCGAATCCGACCGGTGGGAGGCACCGGACATCGGCGGGTGGTCCGTTGTCTGCAAGAGGCAAGAGTCGGGAGGAGTGAACGGCCAGGTTGGCCGGTCGTCTCCACCATGAATGATGTGATCTGGGTTCCGGGGGTCTGCCGTTCTGGCGTGGCCCTGCCGGAGCCGCATCAGGAGGCAATGCGGATTGACGTCGATCGTCGGTAGAGCGGGGGGTCGCACCGGAGGAATCCCGATTGAGCGGGTCATCTTCGACGAGCAGACTATCGCCCAACGGGTGCGGGAGCTGGGGGACGAAATCACCCAGGC
Organism: uncultured Gemmatimonadaceae bacterium; assembly: GCA_964364615.1. Classification (GTDB taxonomy): domain Bacteria; phylum Gemmatimonadota; class Gemmatimonadetes; order Gemmatimonadales; family GWC2-71-9; genus SZUA-320. Next base: position 1,118 of record CAYINH010000002.1, on the reverse strand, counting down.
CTACCCCGATGGGGATCTTCTGGTCGTCGGTGCGCTCAAGGGAAGCTTCATCTTTCTGTCGGATCTCGTGCGAGCGATTGATCGCCCGCTGCAGGTCGATTTCCTGGTGGCGTCGAGTTACGGGTCGGACAAGGTCTCCAGTGGGACGGTTCGCCTGCTGTATGACCCCGCGATCCAGATCGAGGGTCGGCACCTGCTGCTGGTGGAGGACATCATCGACTCCGGGCGCACCCTGCGCTGCCTGCTGGACCTGCTGAAGGTCCGGGCGCCGCTGTCGCTGTCGGTCTGTGCGCTGCTGGACAAGCACCTGATGCCCTCGCCGCCGCCTGAGGTCCGATTCGTCGGGTTTCCGGCACCTCCAGCATTCCTGGTGGGATACGGCCTCGATTATGCCGAGGAATATCGCCATCTTCCCTTTATCGCAGACCTGGGCTGATAGAACCGATGGCACCACAACGCCCGACCCCTCCCTCGCCGACCGGCGGCCTCCCGGGCCTGAGCAAGAACCTGGCGCTCTGGGCCCTGCTGGCGGTCTTCGCGGTCTTTCTCTGGAACACCTTCAACGGCCAGCGGGCCGCCAGTGCGCTCATCAACTACACCCTCTTCAGTCAGCAGGTGGATGCTGGTAACGTGGAGAAGGTGGAGGTCATCGATGGCACCTCGGTCAAGGGGGAGTTCCGCACGGCCGTAACGATACAGGCACGGCAGGAAAAGAGCTTCACGGTACTCCTCACCACCGCCATGAGCGACGCCCTCCTGGAGCGACTCGAGCGGTCCGGGGTGGAGATCACCGCCAAGGAGCGGCGAGGCGGGCTGATGACCTTCGTGCTCGCCGCCCTCCCCTGGATCGTGATCATCGGCATCTGGTTCTTCCTGATCCGGCAGATGCAGTCCGGCGGCAACCGAGCCTTCTCCTTCGGGAAGTCGAAGGCCAAGATGCTGACCGGCGACACGCCCAAGGTCACCTTTGTCGATGTGGCTGGGGTGGAAGAGGCCAAGGTCGAGCTGCAGGAGATCATCGAGTTCCTCAAGGATCCCCACAAGTTCACCCGGCTGGGGGGACGGCTCCCGAAGGGCGCCCTGCTGGTCGGCCCACCGGGCACCGGCAAGACCCTGCT
>CAYINH010000001.1:25964-61889 GCA_964364615.1 uncultured Gemmatimonadaceae bacterium | reverse complement strand
AAGTCCTGGGGCAGGGACTGGGCGAGGGGGATGATGAACTCGCCGTGGCCGATGCTGCGGAGCAGGTTGACGCCCTCCAGCTGAACTACCTCGAGGGGGCCGCTCAGGTACTTGAGTCCGGCGGGAAAGTTGCCGGGAGCGTCCTGAGAGAAGTCGGTGGCGAACAGCACCTGGCTCCCTGGGGTAAAGGTCCCGCCGGTGACCACCCGGCGCACCTGCGCCTGCACGGAGGACACCACCCCGAACATGATTGCGACAAGGGCAATCAGCCCGAACAGGGGCAATCGAAGGCGCCGTTGCTGGATCATGTCCGGATCCTCGGTGAGAAGACGCTGGTCTATTGCTTGACGATTTCGACCCGACGGTTCTGGGCCCGGCCTTCCGCGGTGGTGTTGGGGACCGCCGGCTTGGTGTCACCAAGGCCTTTGGTGGTAATCTGCTCGGCCGGAATCCCGAAGTCGACGACCAACGCGGTCTTCACCGCCGCCGCGCGGGCGTCGCTCAGGGCCAGGTTGGCCGCTGCTCCGCCGACGTTGTCGGTATGGCCCTCGATCAGCACCTTGAGGTCGGCGTGGGCCTTCAGAGCGGCCGCGATTTCCTTGAGCACCGGCCGCGACTCCGGCCGCAGCTCCGCCTTGCCGGTCGCAAACAGAATCCCCTGGGTTGCCCACCGGCCCTTGGCGGCCAGGGCGTCGTACAGCACGTCGACTTGACTCTCGGCCACCCTGATGCTGGCGAGATACACCGCCTGCCCCTCCTCCTCCGATCCGTTGAGAAAGACCCGAATGACAGAATCGCGCTTGAAGGCGAGCTGGGGGATGTTGTAGAGCCGGCGCTCGTTGGTGTACATCTTGAAATAGGGGCCGTCCATGAGGACCCGGACGTGGGCCAGGTTGTCGATGGTCACCGCTTGCAGCTCCTCGGGGAACGTGACCTGGCCGGCCATGCCCTTCCCGCTGCCCAGGATTGCGGCGCTCTTCGGGTGCCAGATGATTTCGGCCGAGGCGTCGCCCCGATCCAGCCTGGCGCCGCCCTCGAAGTTCAACACCTCGTAGCCGGTCAGAGCAGGCGCGATGACATCGAACTCGATGGTGAACCGCTCCGGCAGCTGCTTCCCGACCGGAATCAGGAACTGGGACCGGGCGGTGCTCCGCAGCATCTTGACCCCGTCGACTTCGACGACGTCGATCGCCCCGCCCACGAACCGGAGCCGATTGGCGAAGTTGCCGACTTTGTCCTCGCTGAAGTCGGTGAAGAAGATCACTCTGTTCCCGGGAACGAAGTCGTAATTCTCCCAGACCCGGGAGCCGGCCGGCGCCTGTGCCCGGGCCGGCGCCCACAGCCCGGCGACCAGCGCCAGGATCAGGACCGGGCGGGTCAGCCGGGGCCCGGCGGGCCCGAGGGTAGGCTGGAGGCGATCTTGCGCCGGAGTGTGGTGGTCACGCATTGCGGCTCCTCGTATGAGTCGTAGTCAGGGGATGGCCATTTCGGCGAAATTGTTGCCCGGTCGCGGGTCCGGTGTGTCGCTCACCGCCAGTACCCCGAATCCCCGCGTCACCCCGATGGGTGGAATGGTGGTGAGTACCTGGAAGGCCCTGCTTGAATGGGCAGGGAGGTTGCCGAGCACGCAGACCACCCTCGCCCGGAGGACGCTCACGCCCGGAGGGCTGGGGCTGGCGGTGCACCCTACGTCGGTTTCCAGCAGGCCCACCCCGACCGGCAGCAGAACCTCGACTCGGGTCGCTATCGCCTCCCCGAACTCGGAGCCAACGACCACCCGGGCAAGGAGGGCGCCGCGCCCCGCCGTGACCGTGAGGCTGCGGATCTGGAGGTCGGCCTGCCAGAGGGCCTGCTGGGGAAGCGGAGGCCAGAGGGTGCCCGAAAGACCTGCGAGCAGTGCCGCCAGGCGGGACACCGTGGTCACCTGGGAGTCCGGCTGATCCAGGGGAGCCCGCTGGTGCCTCCCCGGCTCTTGCTGGATCCGAGACACTCCTGGTCCCAGTGCTTCTCGCGGCCCCTGACCATTCCCGGGCAGGGGAAGGCTTCCTGGGCGGTGACCATGGCCAAGCTCCTGTGGGTGTTGGGGTTGTCTCGGTCACTAGGCCACGCTTGCCGAATCCGTCGTGGCCGGTAGCTTCCTCGGAGGGTAGTGCGGTCCCGTCAGGCCGACATCACGGCCTGATCAAACCCCTATCAAGCCTGGAATCTCTTGCGCCTCAGGACCTTCGGCGGGTTCGCAATCGAGTCTGACTCCGTCCCGCCGCAGTTCGGGCCCAGGCGGATGGGCCTGCTGGCTGTGATCGCCGCGGCTGGAAGAACGGGAGTCAGCCGGGACCGTCTCGTTGGCCTGTTCTGGCCGGAGTCCGCCGAGGATCAGGCCCGGCATACCCTCTCCCAGACTCTCCATAGCCTGAAAAAGGAAGCCGGCCGGGACTGGATCACGGTCGGTGCAGAGTTGCGGCTGGACCCGGCGGTGAGCAGTGACGTGAGGGACTTTCTGGATGCGTGTGCCACGGGCAACTTCGCGGCCGCTGCGGAGCTTTACGCCGGCCCCTTCCTCGAGGGCTTTTACGTGCCCGGCGCCCCGGGGTTCGAACGATGGGTCGAGAGCGAGCGAGGCCGCCTCCACGTCCTCGCGCTGCGCGCCATCGAGACGCTGGCAGTGCGCGCTGACGAAACCGGCCAGCGGACCGAAGCCCTCAAGTGGTGGCACCGGCTCACGGAGCTCGACCCCCTCAGCGGCCGGTTCGCCACGGGCCTGATGCGGGCGCTTGCGGCCGCTGGGGACCGGTCGGGCGCGCTGGCGCACGCCAGGCTGCACGAGGAGGTGATCCGGCGGGAACTCGACACCGACCTCGATCCGGCGGCGCGACAGCTCGTCGCGTCGCTCCGCGCACCGGCGGCGCGGCCTCATTCTCACCCCCCCAAGGTGGAACAGCCTCCCACCTTCGCTGAGGTGACGGAAACGACGCCATCACCCCCAGCGACCCCATCACCCCGAGTCTCGACCCGACCACCCCGGCGCAGGCTCGGGGCGCTGCTGATCATTGCGGCCGGGCTGGCGATCGGTTTTGTCGCCCTGTGGCCCCGTGCGGGACCTCGAGCACCCGTTCTCGCGGTCGGGGCGATCCGCTCACCGGCGCTGGCCGATGCGGCCGGTCCAGCCGGGGTGCTGCGGGACATGCTGGCGACCAATCTGGGTCGCGTTGGCGGGCTTCAGGTAGTGGCCAACAGCCGGCTGGTCGAACTCATGCTGCCGGGGGATGACACCCTGTCGCGGGCCACCACTGACGCCGCCCGGAGGGCTGGGGCGACGGAATTGATCGAGGGCGAGATCCAGCCCGATCCGGCCGGCCTGGTCATGACGTTCCGGCGGGTCGCCATCGAGACCGGGGTGGTCGTGCAGGGATACCAGGTGAGGGCGGCCGACCGCTATGCCTTGGTGGACAGCGCAACCGCGGCCCTCGCGCGGGACCTCCACCTGGCGCCTCCCGGCGGGGCGTTTGCCGACATCCGAACCGCCTCGTCAGCGGCGTATGCGGTATATGAGGAGGGTTTGCGGGCGTACTACCAGTACGATGGCCCCGCGGCCCATCGGCTGATGACCGCCGCGCTGGAGCGGGACAGCAGCTTCGCGATGGCGGCGTACTACGCCTGGATGGCTGGGCGTGGCCTGGTGGACGAGGCGGAGGAAAGACGGGGGTTCCAACTGGCCAAGCGTTTGGCGCCCCGTGCCAGCGAGCGGGAGCGTCTGCTGATCGAAGGGGCGGTCGCTGCCCTCGACGCCCCCATTTCCCGGGCCGTCGCTATCGCGGAGACCCTGTCGGTTCGCTATCCGCTGGACCCGGACGGCCAGATCCTCCTCGGCCAGGTCAGATTCCAGAACGGGGAGTGGGCCCTCGCGGTGACCGCCCTGGAGCGTGCCGTGGCCATCGACTCGATGGCCGGCGCCACCGCAGGCAGCTATTGCCGGATCTGTACGACTCTTGCCGTCATGTCCCACGCCTACCTCTGGTGGGACTCCGCCGGGGCGGCTGAGCGGTCGGCTCGGCGCCTGATCGCCCTGCGGGCGCATGACCACATCGGCTGGAGCAACCTGGTCGAGCCGCTGCTCCGCCAGGGTCGCCGGGCCGAGGCGGAAGCCGCGGCGGAGGAGGGGATCGCGCTGAGCCTGGTCCGGTTCTCTCCTCGACCGAGCCTCGACCGCGATCTGCTGCGGTGGGGCGGATTCGACGAGCTCGATCGCACGCTGCGTCCCGACCTGCGGAGTCCGTCACAGCCGACCCGTGACGAGGCCCGCTGGCTGTTGTGGATCAGTTTGCGGTATCAGGGACGACTCCGCGAGGCGCGGGATCTGGCGAGCGATCCCAGCCAGGTCGCGATCCTGGCCCTGGAGATGGGGCGGCCCGCGGAGGCGGGGCGATTGTTCGAAGAGCGGGCTCGGCAGATCGGTGGGTCGGACGGTCCGCCAGGCTTGAAGGCCCGGCTCCAGGCATGGATGCTGGCCCTGGCAGGCACGGCGTTGGCAACGGCCGGTGACACGACGACGGTCCGCCGCCTGGTGGACTCGGTGCAGGCGATCGGGGCGGCGAGCAGCTTTGGCCGGGACGGGCGGCTGCACTATCTCCTGCGGGGGCTGCTGCTGCAACGGCAAAGCCGACATGCCGAGGCGGTCGAGGCGTTTCGGAGCGGGATCTTCTCCATGACGGACGGATATACGGTGACGAACCTCTTGATGGCCCAGAGTCTCCTGGCGCTGGGGAAAGTGCAGGAGGCCATCGGGGTTCTGCAGCCGGCCCTCCGCGGCGGTGTGGACGGCAGCAATACCTATACGTCCCGCACCGAGCTCCACGAGGCCCTGGCCGATGCCTTTGATCTGGCTGGGATGGCTGACAGTGCCGAATCCCACTACCGGGCGGTGGAACAGGCCTGGCGGCATGCCGACCCGGCGTATGCGGCCCGATACCAGCGGGCCAGGACCCGTGCCGGACTTCCGGGACGACCAGGCCGTCCATCCCGCGCGAAGGTTGGGGCTGCACCAGGATCCTGATGTTCCGGTTGGCTACCCGGTGGCCGAGGTCCAGCAGCAAGAGGAACACCTCGGCCGCTTTGCGGCCCAGATGGCCCGGGGGGCGCACACTGCGGGCGCATCGGGGGGGCACCCTCGGCTGATCCGGCTACGACACCGTAGCCCCCGTCACCCGAGCCGGCGGACCAGGGTCAGAATCGAATACACCGCCACTGATTCCCCCTCCTGGTTGGTCACCTCGACATCCCACTCCACCACGCCCTGCGGAGGCTGGCCCTCGATCGGGTCCTTGGCGGTCTTCTTCTTGCAGGTCAGCCGCACCTGGATGGTGTCCCCCGGATAGACCGGCTTGACGAACCGGAGCGACTCGAGTCCGTAGTTGGCCAGCACCGGACCCGGCGCCGGATCCACGAACAGCCCCGCCGCCGCCGAGAGCACGAAGTAGCCGTGCACCACCCGGCCGTCGAAGATCGACTCCCGCGCTGCCGCGTCATCCATGTGGGCATAGAAGTAGTCGCCACTGAGCTCGGCGAAGTTGACCACATCGGCCTCGGTGATCGTCCGGCGGTCGGTGATCAGGGTCTCCCCGATCTCCAGCTCCTCGAAGTGCTTCCGGAAGGGGTGCAATGTGCCCGTGGGGGCCTCGGCGCCCTTGATCCACTCCCCGGCCACTCTGGTCAGGGTCGTGGGCGAGCCCTGAATCGCGGTCCGCTGCAGGTAGTGCATCACCGCCCGCGAGCCACCCAGCTCCTCACCACCGCCGGCTCGACCCGGCCCGCCATGCACCAGGTGGGGCAGCGGACTCCCATGGCCGGTGCTCTCCTTGGCGCAATGGCGGTTGACAACCATGATCCGCCCATGGTGGGCCGCGGTGCCAAGCACCAGCTCCCGGGCCACCCCGTCATCCGCCGTGAAGATCGAACCGCAGAGGCTTCCCTTCCCCAGCCGAGCCAGCGCCACCGCGTCGTCCACCGAGTCGTACGGCATCACGGTGCTGACCGGCCCGAACGCCTCCACGTCGTGGGGCGCATTGGTCTCGAACGGCTTGTCACAGTACAGGAGGAGCGCGGGAAAGAAGGCGCCCTTCTCCCGGTCGGCACCTTGCACATCAAACGTCTCCAGGTTGCCGTACACCAGTTCGGCCCCGGCCCGGATCGCCGCCACCGCCCGGTGACACTCCTGGACCTGACTCCGGCCGACCAGGGGGCCCATCCGGACCCCGTCGACCGCCGGGTCCCCCAGCCGCAGCTCCCCCAGCCGCTTGCCGAGCGCCGCCACCACGGCATCCGCGTGCTGGCGGGGGACGATGGTCCGACGGATGGCGGTGCACTTCTGCCCCGCCTTGACGGTCATCTCCTTGGCCACTTCCCGGATGAACAGTCCAAACTCCTCAGTGTCGGGGCCGGCGTCAGGGCCGAGGATGCTGTAGTTGAGGGAATCGGCCTCCATGTTGAACCGGACCGAATTCTCGATCATCGCGGGGTGGGTCTTGAGCTTCCGTCCGGTGGAAGCGGAACCGGTAAAGGTGACGATGTCCTGGTAGCTCAGGTGGTCGAACATGTCACCGACTCCACCGCAGAGCAGTTGCAGCGCCCCTTCCGGGAGGATCTTTGACTGGTGGATCGCCCGGACCATGGCGTTGGTCAGGAACGATGTCACGGTACCCGGCTTGATGATCGCAGGCACTCCCGCGAGGAGGGTCGGCGCCAGCTTCTCCAGCATCCCCCAGCAAGGGAAGTTGAAGGCGTTGATGTGGAGGGCCGTCCCTTCAAGTGGCACCGCAATGTGGCGGCCCACGAAGGTCCCGCCCTTGCTCAACCCCTCAACCGGGCCATCCACATGGAACCGCTCATCCGGAAAGTCGCGCCGCCCCTTGCTGGCGTAGACGAACAGGGTGCCGATCCCGCCCTCGATATCGATCCACGAATCGGCCTTGGTCGCCCCGGTCCCGGCCGAGACCGGGTAGAACTCGTCCTTCCGGCCCATCAGGTACTGGGCCAGGGCCTTGAGCATCCGGGCCCGCTCATGGAAGGTCATCTTCCGGAGCGGGGGGCCTCCGACCGTGCGGCCGTAGTCGAGTACCGCCCGGTAGTCGAGGCCCTCCGTGCCGGCCACCGCCAGCTGTTGGCCGGTGACGGCGTGGTAGAGCGGGGTGCCGGGGCCGGTCCCCTCGCGCCAATCGCCGTAGACCAGATTCTGAAGTCGCATCAGAGGTCGTCCTCCCGGCGGCTTTCCCGCCAGGTCCGATAGAGCGAGTCCTGAACGGCCCAGTCGGAGGGGACTTCGCGCAGGGGCTCACAGGCCTCGAGTCCCCGGTGCAGGTCGGCGGGGAGTGCCTGGTAGAGCCGGGTGCCCTCGGTCTTCCACGCCAGCATCTCGTCGGTCACATCCTTGATGATCCTGGCCGGATTCCCCACCACGACTTTCCGTTCGGGGATCTCCATCTCGCTGGGCACGAAGCACAGGGCGCCCACGATCGAGCCGGCGCCCACCACGGCGCGGTCCATCACCACCGCGTTCATTCCCACCAGGGCGTTCCGGCCGATCCGGGCCCCGTGGATCACCGCGCCGTGGCCGATGTGCGCCCCCTCCTCCAGCACCACGGTCACTCCGGGAAACATGTGAACGGTGCAGTTCTCCTGCACGTTGCAGCCATCCTCGACCACGATGCCCCCCCAGTCCCCTCGGAGTGCCGCCCCGGGACCGAGGTACACGTTCCGTCCGATCACCACCTTCCCGGTGACCGCCGCCTGGGGATGGACGAACGCCGATGGGTGGACCACCGGCGTCCAATCCTTGAATCGATAGATCATGGAAGGCGGTTCAGACCCGCTCGAGAATGGTGGCCATCCCCTGGCCGACCCCGACGCACATGGTGCAGAGGGCGTAGCGCCCCCCCGTCTCCTGCAGTTCGAGCGCCGCGGTGAGCAGCAGGCGCGCGCCGGACATGCCGAGCGGGTGACCCAAGGCGATCGCGCCACCGTTGGGATTGACCCGAGGATCGTCGTCCTCCAGGCCCAGCTGCCTCAGTCCCCCCAGCACCTGGGCGGCGAACGCCTCATTGAGTTCGATGACCGACATGTCCTGCAGCGTGAGCCCGGTCCGTTCCAGCACCAGCCGGGTGGCGGGGACCGGGCCCAGGCCCATCAACCGCGGCTCGACTCCAGCCGCGGCCGCCGCCACGATGCGGACCAGCGGAGTGGCGCCGAAGGAACGGATCGCGGAGTCGGCGCCGACCAGCAGGGCGCAGGCCCCATCGTTGAGCCCCGAGGCGTTGCCGGCGGTGACCGAGCCCTTCCCATCGGTGCGGAAGGCCGGTCGGAGCCGAGCCAGGATTTCGGGCGTGGTGTCCGGTCGGAGGAACTCGTCCTGGTCGAAGACCACCGGGGGATTCCCTTTCCGTGCCGCGACCGTTTCGATCGGCACGATTTCCCTGGCAAACCGCCCTCGGGTCCGTGCCGCCGCAGCCCTGGTCTGGGAACCGGCTGCGTACTGATCCTGGTCCTCTCGCGAGATCCCCAACAGCTCAACCACATTCTCGGCGGTCTGGCCCATCGCATCGACCCCGAAATGCGCCAGCATCTGCGGATTGACGAATCGCCACCCCAGGCTGGTGTCGAACAGTTCCGCGTCCCGTCCAAAGGGCCGCGACGACTTGGAGAGAACGTACGGAGCGCGGGTCATCTGCTCGACCCCACCGGCCACGAACAGGTCCCCGCCCCCGAGCCGGACCTGCCGCGCGGCATGGGCCACCGCACTCATCCCCGACGCGCAAAGCCGGTTGATCGTCTCGCCAGGCACCGACCAGGGCACCCCGGCCAGCAGGGAGGCCATCCGGGCCACATTCCGGTTGTCCTCGCCGGCCTGATTGGCGCAGCCGAGGATCACGTCGGTGAGCAGAGCCGGATCGAGAGCCGGATGGCGGGCGAGCAGGGCGCGGATCACGATGGCGGCGAGGTCGTCGGCCCGGACAGGGGCCAGGGCACCGCCCAGGCTGCCGATCGCACTCCGCACGCCGTCCGCGATATAGGCGTCGCGATTGGACATGGGCTGAATCTACTATATTCTCCGGGCTTCCGGCGGTGCACCCGCCCTCACCCCTGAAGGCCCATGCCCAACCGGTTCATCCGCGCCGACACCGCTGCTGGGGTCCTCCGGATCACCTTTGACCGGCCGGACGTGCTGAACAGTTTCCACAGCGCGATGGCAGCGGAAGTCATTGGAGCCCTGGACCAGGCGGCCAAGGATGAGGCGGTCCGCGCGGTGCTCCTGACGGGCAGCGGCAGGGCCTTCTGTGCCGGCCAGGACCTCGACGAGGCCCGCCCCAGGGACGATGGGTCGGTACCGGACTTCGTGGCGCACCTCGAGGCGACCTACAACCCGATCGTCCGCCGGATCCGGACCCTGGAAAAGCCGGTCGTGGCCGCCGTCAACGGGGTCGCCGCCGGCGCCGGCGCCAACCTGGCCCTGGCCTGCGATTTCGTGGTTGCCTCCGAGAAGGCCTCGTTCATCCAGGCCTTCAGCAGGATCGGGCTGGTCCCCGACACCGGGGGAACCTGGTTCCTGCCCCGCCTGGTCGGGCTGGCCCGCGCCACCGCTCTGATGATGACCGGAGAAAAGGTGACGGCCGAGCAGGCCCAGGCGATGGGGATGATCTACCGGGTGGTGTCGCCTGATGAGCTGATGACCGCGGCCACCGCGCTGGCCGAGCAGCTGGCCACGATGGCCACCAAGGGTCTCGGTCTCACCAAGCGGCTGCTCAACGCCAGCCCCACCAACGACCTCGAGGCCCAGCTAGCCATGGAGGCCACCCTCCAGGGCGAAGCCGGCCACAGCCACGACTACACCGAGGGGGTCAACGCCTTTCTCGGCAAGCGGCCTCCGGCCTTCCGGGGTCGCTGAGTGCCGCTCGGCGCCGGCAGCATAATCGGAGTCCTGGGCGCCGGGTCGATGGGGACCGGGATCGCTCAGGTCGCGGCTCAGGCAGGACACCAGGTCGTGGTGGCCGATACCATCGCCGCGGTCGTCGAACGATCGGAAGTCACCCTTCGGGCGGTGATGGACCGGGAAGTTCAGAGGGAGCGGAAGACCCGGGCTGAGGCGGACGCGCTCCTGGCCCGGATCACCTTCGCCACGGTGCACCCGCCGGCCTTCGCGCCATTTGCGGGCTGTGACCTGATCATCGAAGCCATCGTCGAAGACCTGGAGCTCAAGCGGGTGGCCTTCGCGGCACTTGAGACCACCGCACCGCAGGCGATCCTCGCGACCAACACCAGTTCCCTCTCGGTCACCGCCATCGCCGCCGCCGTCAGGCACCCTGAGCGCCTCCTGGGGGTCCACTTCTTCAACCCGGCGCCCCTGCTTCCCCTGGTGGAGATCGTGGCCGGCTATTCCAGCGACCAGCAGGTGGTCAAGAATGTCCGGGAGCTGGTCGATAACTGGGGCAAGACCACGGTGCAGGCCAAGGACACCCCCGGGTTCATCGTCAACCGGGTAGCCCGCCCTTTTTATGGTGAGGCGCTCCGGTTGCTGGAGGAGGGGATCGCTGACGCGGCCACCATCGACTGGGCGATGCGGGAGCACGGCTTCCGGATGGGACCGTTCGAGCTGATGGACCTGATCGGGTTGGATGTGAACTACTCGGTGAGCCGGTCGGTCTGGGAAGCGTTCTATCACGATCCCCGGTACCGGCCCTCGCTGGTCCAGAAGCAGATGGTGGACGCGAACCTGCTGGGCCGGAAGACCGGGCGCGGGTTTTACGACTACCGGGATGGGGCGACCGCACCTGAGCCTGAGACTGACCCGGAACTGGGGGACCAGATCTTCCTGCGGATCGTGTCGATGCTGATCAACGAGGCGGTCGATGCCCTCTACCTGAAGGTGGCCAGTCGCGATGACCTGGACCTGGCCATGACCAAAGGTGTCAACTATCCCAAGGGTCTCCTCCGCTGGGCCGATGAGCTGGGATTGGACGCGGTGCTCGAACAGCTGGAGGACCTGCACGCGCTCTACGCCGAGGACCGGTACCGGCCCTCGGTGCTGCTACGCGAGATGGTCCACGACGGCACGGTCTTCTACTCATGATCCGCGACCCGCAGGCCCTGGCCACGGCCGTGGTGGAGGGGATGTTTGCCAAGGACACCCTGAGCCAGTGGCTCGGCATCCAGGTCACTGAGGTGACACCAGGGAAGGCAACCTGCACCATGACGGTCCGGGATGAGATGCTCAACGGGTTCGGGGTGTGCCATGGGGGAGTCACCTTCTGCCTGGCGGACAGCGCGCTGGCATTCGCCTCCAATACCAATGGGCAGATCACCGTCAGCGTGGACAACAGCATCAGCTACCCCGCGCCGGTGCATGCAGGTGACCGGCTCACGGCCCGGGCCGAAGAGGAGAGTGCTGGTCGAAGGCTGGCCTTCTATCGGGTGACAGTTTCCAGGCAGGACGGGACGGCGGTGGCCCATTTTCGGGGAACGGTGTATCGCACCGAACGGCGGCATGAGGCCGCCCAGGGATCCGGGGGGGGTGGATGAGAGACTGGAAGCAGGTCGCCTACACCGTGTTGGCCTCGCGAATGATGGATGACATCGAGGAGCACCGGCTGGTCCCCGAGAAGGAAGTGCTGTACCAGTTCACGGCCCGGGGCCATGACGTGGCCCAGTGCATCCTGGCGCGGTACATCACCCACCCGCGGGACGCGGTGGGGGCGTACTACCGGTCGCGCCCGACCCTGCTGTCGCTCGGGCTCACCCTGGAGGACGGGTTCGCGGGGCCGATGGGCCGCTCCGGTGGATTCAGCAATGGCCGCGACATCGGGGTGGTCTGCAACCTTCCGGGCCTCAACGGTCCCACCATGCTCCCGATGTCCGGCGACGTCGGCTCCCAGTTCACCCCGGCGGCCGGCTGGGCCCAGGGCATCCAGTACCACACCCGGCAGCTGGGTGATGCTTCGTGGGACGGCGCGATCGCGGTGGTCCTGGGCGGCGAGGCCGCGGTGGCGACCAACGGCTTCTGGTCGGCCCTGACCATCGCGACCACGCTCAAACTGCCCATGCTGTTCTACGTCGAGGACAACGGGTACGGGATCTCGGTGACCAGCGATCACCAGACGCCCGGTGGCGACATCTCGAAGAACCTGGCCTCGTTCGGGAACCTCTTCGTCCTGAACGGTGACGGCACCGATCCCGCCCAGACCGACCGGCTCTGCCGCGAAGCGGTCGGCCATGCCCGGAGCGGGACGGGCCCCGCCCTGCTGCGACTGACGGTGCCTCGGCTGAGTGGCCACTCGGGTCAGGACACCCAGGCCTACAAGCCCGCGGGACTGGTCGAGCAGGAGCAGGCCAACGACCCGCTCCCTCGGCTCCGGGCCCACCTGGTCCCGAAGGTCATCTCCGAGGCGGAGTGGGTCGCCCTCGAGGCCACCGTGTCCCGGGACATCAACGCCGCGCTGGAGGGTGCCCTGGCTCGTCCGGGGCCCGATCTCGGCTCGGCCCACCGGCACCGGTTCCTGGAGGTCGGGGTCAACGGCAGTGAGGACCTGCAGGCCTTCGGCGGGCGGGCAACCAGCGGTCGGCTGCACCCCGTGGGGTCGCCGGAGCCGCAGCCGGAGCCCACCCGGATCAACATGCTCACCGCCATCCGGCGCACCCTGGAGCACGAACTCCAGATCAATCCGAACGTGGTGGTGTTCGGGGAGGATGTGGGCGCCAAGGGTGGGGTGCACGCGGCGACGATCGGACTGCAGGAGCACTTCGGAGTGGCGCGAGTGTTCGATACCAGCCTCTCGGAGGAGGGGATCATCGGTCGGGCGGTCGGGATGGCGATCGCCGGGCTCACCCCGGTCCCGGAGATTCAATTCCGGAAGTACGCTGACCCGGCCACCGAGCAGCTCAACAACTGCGGCACCATCCGGTGGCGGACCAACAACCGGTTTGCGGCGCCGATCGTGGTCCGGATTCCCGGTGGATACGCCCCCAGGTGCGGCGACCCCTGGCACAGCGTCTGTAGCGAGGTGCAGTGGGCCCATGCCGTTGGTTGGCAGGTCTGCATTCCATCCAACGCAGAGGATGCGGTTGGCCTGCTGCGGACCGCGCTCCGGAGTGAGAACCCCACCATCTTCTTCGAGCACCGCGCCCTGCTGGACGGGGTCTGGGCCCGGCGGCCGTACCCGGGTGACGAGTATCTGGTCCCCATGGGTCAGGCTCGGCGGATCACGGCGGGCGACGAGATCACCGTGGTGTCATGGGGCGCCATGGTGGAGCGCTGCCAGGAGGCCGCCCAGCAGGCCGGCGTCGCCGCCGACATCCTGGACCTCCGGACCATCGTGCCATGGGATCGCGAAGCGGTGCTCGAGTCGGTCAGGCGGACCCGCAGGGTGCTGGTCGTGCACGAGGATCTGATGACAGCCGGGTTCGGGGCAGAGGTCGCCGCGGTGGTGGCCGAGGAGGCGTTCCTCAAACTGGACGCTCCGGTGGCCCGGTTGGCAATCGAGGACATTCCGACCCCGTACAATGTGCCGCTCATGAACGTCGTGCTGCCGTCGGTGGACCGGATTGCCGGGCGGTTGCGCGAGCTGGTGGACTTCTAGCCTGGTACGACACGCCCGGCCGGTTCTCCGGACGGGGGCGGACGTCTCTTGGGGAGATGCACATGGCTGACCTGGTCGATGTACGACTGCCGGCGGAGCAAGCCGAGGGCACCGAATCGGTGGTCGCGGTCTGGTTCAAGGCGGTCGGCGAGTCGGTAGTCGAGAACGAGCCGCTGGTCGAGATCAGCACCGACAAGGTGACCGTCGAGATTGCCGCGCCCGCCTCGGGAGTGCTCCACGAAATCCTGAAGCAGGAGGGGGAGCAGATCGAGCTGGGTGAGGTGATTGGACGGATCGCCACCGGCGTGACGGCCGGGGCCGCCCCGGTAGCAGCCTCGCCGGCCCCCGCCCCCTCGCGACCCGCTCCGGCTACCACCGGCAGGGCTGATGAAGACCGGAGCCCGGAACTGACACCGGCGGTGCGCCGCCTGCTCAAGCAGCACGGCCTGTCAGCCTCGTCGATCACGGGCACCGGCACCGGCGGCCGGATCTCGGCGCAGGATGTTGAAGCTTACCTGGCGGACGGGAGCCCCGCGGGGCCGGGAGCGACTGGCATCCCCAGTCGGCGGGTGCCGCACAGCCAGATGCGGAAGAGCATTGCGCACCACCTGGCCGAGAGCGTCCGCGCGGCGCCCCATGTCACGACCGTGTTCGAAGTCGACCTGACCGCTGTCAAGACTGATCGGGGGCGGCGCAAGGCGGAATTCGAGAAGCAAGGGGTACGGCTGACCTACACGGCGTACTTCGTCCGGGCCACGGTCGAGGCGATCAAGGTGGTGCCGGAGACCAACGCCCGGTGGCACCCCGACGCGCTCGAGATCTGGCAGGAGATGAACATCGGCATCGGGACCGCGCTGGAGGCCGGCGGCCTGATCGTGCCGGTACTCCGGAAAGCGGAGGACCTGGACCTGCTGGGTATCGCGCGCGCCGTCGCGGATCTGGCCGAGCGGGCCCGGACCGGGGCGCTCTCGCCTGCGGACGTTCAGGGCGGGACCTTCACCATCAGCAACCACGGGGTGAGCGGGAGCATGGTCGCCACCCCGATCATCATCAATCAGCCCCAGTCGGCGATCCTCGGCGTCGGCAAGCTGGAGGACCGGGCGGTGGTGCGGGATGGACAGGTGGTGGTCCGCCCGATGGCCTATGTGACGCTGACGATCGACCACCGGGTGCTCGACGGGTTCAGCGCCAACGCTTTCCTGACCCGGTGGGTCGAGGTACTCGAGAACTGGCCCTAGCCCTTTCAAGGAGATACTCATGGATGTTCCGATGCTCGTCGCCCGGGTATTACACATCGGCCTCGGCGTCTTCTGGGCCGGCGCCATGATCTTCGTGGCCACCTTCCTGCTCCCCTCAATTCAAGAGGCGGGCCCGGACGGCGCCAAGGTGGCGGCCGGACTCGCCAGGCGCCGGTTCATCGACATCATGCCGGCGGCCGCGCTGGTGACCGTACTCTCCGGGTTCTACTTGTACTGGAAGAGCTCCGCTGGTTTTTCCCCCGAGTACATGGGCTCCCGTACCGGGATGGCCATCGGTCTGGGGTCAGTCACCGCGCTGCTGGCGTTGGCCCTGGGGCTGGCCATCGTGCGCCCCTCGATGAAGCGGGCGATGCAGCTGGCCCAGGCGACGGCCGGAGCGCCGGCCGAGTCACGAGAGGGCATGCAGGCCGAGGCCCAGGCCCTGAGAGGGAAGGCCGCCGGAGCGGCCAAGGTGGTGGCGTGGTTGCTCGCTGCCACGACGATCGCGATGGCCGTCGCTCGATATCTCTGACCGGAACCCCGATGCCAACCCACTCTCCGATGCGACGTGCTCCCCGCTTGACCTGGGCCCTGGCGGTCATGATCGCCGCCGGGACCACTGCCGTCCCGCTCCAGGGGCAGTCCGTGCAGTACCGCTCCAATGCCGGCATCGAGTTCCGGTCGCAACCGGACACCGGGGCCATTGCCCGCGCCGAGGCCGCCCTGGCCGCCGCACCCAACAACGTCGACCTGATCCTCCAGCTTGGCCTGGCCCAGGCCGGGGCCACCCAGTATCGGGAGGCGATCGCCACCTTCAGCCGCGGGCTCGCGCTGGCGCCCGACCACGCGATGCTGCTGAGATGGCGGGGGCACCGGTATCTCTCGATCCGGGAGTTCGACAAAGCCCTCGCCGACCTGACCCGAGGCGGTCGGCTGGACCCCGGTATCTACGGGATCTGGTATCACCTGGGAATCGTGCTGTTTGCCCGAGGCGACTTCACTGGCGCCGCGGAGGCGTTTGCGAAGGGCCAGCCGATCGCGCCGAACGCGGGTGAACTGGCCGGGTCGACGGACTGGCTCTGGATGTCGCTTTCGCGGGCCGGCCGGGGCGCCGAGGCCCGGGCGATGCTGGCCCAGCGGCCGGATTCGCTGCCGGTCAACAACGCCTACGCCGCCCGGCTCCGACTCTACCGCGGAGAGATCGGTCCCGACGAGCTGTTCACCCCGGCCGACACCGCCGGGGTTCAGGTCGCAACCCTGAGCTACGGACTCGGCAACTGGTACCTGGTCCGGGGCGACACCGCCGCGGCCACGGCGGCGTTCACCCGGGCCGTCCAGACCGACGGCTGGAACGGATTCGGATTCATCATCTCCGAAATCGAACTCAAGGGCCGGAAGTAGCTCAGTCGGGCCGGTTCCTGGTCAGCGTCCCCAGCGGCTCCAGACTCAGGTCGCCGTTGGGCAGCCGGATGAAGAAGAGGCCTTCCGCCGAATTCGTGACCCGGGAGCCGTCACCCTCCAGCCGGCCTCCTTGTCATCGCTGGAGCCGCCGCAGCTCGGCCTTCAGCTCCGGCAGCACCGCCTGGCCGGCTTCGGTGTCGATGATGTTGTTCAGCTCGAACGGGTCGGAGGCCAGGTAATAGAGCTCGTCTGCCCCGGACAGCGCCAGGTAGTGGATGTACTTGTAGTGCTCGGTCCGGACGGCCTGGTACCCCATCGTCAGCATCCGCGGGAAGACGGTATCGGTCCAGTACTCGATCAGCAGTGAGGTGCGCCAGTCCGTGGAGTGGCCCGTCAGGAGACTGGTGAGCGACACCCCGTCGCGCCGGGCGGTGTCGACGATGCCGGCCAGCGCCAGGACCGTGGGCGCCAGATCGATGGTCTGCACCAGCTGCCCCATCGTCTCACCCGCCGGTGCCACCTTCGGGTAGCGGATGATCAGCGGGATCCGGGCGGTCTCCTCGTAGGCCAGCCGTCGCTCCTCGTTGAGTCCGTGTTCACCGTAGAAGTACCCGTGATCGCTGGTGACGATGAGCACCGTGTTGTCCAGCTGTCCCAGCTCGCGGAGGGCCGCCACGATCCGCCCCAGGCTCTCGTCCACCCCGAGCA
The DNA here is from genome assembly GCA_964364615.1 of uncultured Gemmatimonadaceae bacterium. Taxonomy (GTDB): domain Bacteria; phylum Gemmatimonadota; class Gemmatimonadetes; order Gemmatimonadales; family GWC2-71-9; genus SZUA-320. The sequence continues at coordinate 44,926 of CAYINH010000001.1, read as the reverse complement.
CCATCTCGAGACGGTCCCGGATCTCCTTGTCCGGGGTGACCGTGCCGGGCCCGAGCGGCGGCAGGGTGTCGATCTTCCGCTGCAAAGCCGGCTTCCAGACCGGCGCCACTCCGTAGTTGGCCCGTCGGGGAAGCTCTGCCGTCGCATAGCGCCCCCGATGCCGCTCCGCGGCCACGAACCCGCTCGGCTGATCGGTCAGATTGTCGGTGCTCCCGTCATCCCGCTGCATCACGTTCGGATGCAGGGCCTTGTGGGCCAGGAAGAGCATGAACGGGATGCTCTGGTCGGCCTTGATGAAGTCGACGGCGTAGTCGGTCAGCACGTCGGTGACATACCCTGGCGCCACGATCCGCTCCCCATCCACATTGAGCCCGGGGTTCATCGCTTCGCCCTGCCCCTTCATCGCCACCCAGCGGGTCCACCCCGGCCGCGGAGTGTCGTCGTTCCCCATGTGCCACTTGCCGAGGAAGGCGGTCCGATACCCGGCGTCGGCCAGGGGTCGGGCAAAGGTCGCGAGCCGATGGCTGGTGGCATCCCGGGCCGTGTTGTCGACGATCCCGTTGGTATGAGCGTACTGCCCGGTCAGGATGTTGGCCCGGCTGGGAGAGCAGAGCGGAGTCGCCGCAAAGGCGTTGAGGAACCGGACCCCCTCGGCCGCCATCTGATCGATGTTGGGGGTCTCGACGAATGGATGCCCCGCCACCGCGATGTCATCCCACCGGAGGTCATCCACCAGGACGACGACGATGTTGGGGCGGGTCGCTTCCGGTTCTGCCACCCGGCAGGCCGGCAGGGCCAGGGCGGCCAGCAGGACGAATGTAGCCAAGCCAGGACGGGGCCGGGTCATCGGTTGCTCCGAGGCGTCCACCGGCCGGTCAGACCGGGAGACTAGAAGGCCTTGAAGTGCTCAAACGGCTGGTGACAGGCATTGCAATAATACAGCGCCTTGCAGGCGGTGGAGCCGAAACCGCTCCGGAGGGTCGTCTGGTCCGATCCGCAGTACGGGCACCCCACTACCCGGACGGTCGGTCCCAGCGCGAGCGGGGCCTCCAGGTCGGGGGCCGGCCCGGGCGGGGCGATCCCGTACTGCTGGAGCTTCCGTTTCCCGTCCTCGGTGATCCAGTCGGTGGTCCAGGCCGGCCGGAGCACGGTGCGCACCTCCACCTCGGTGAACCCGTGTCCAGTCAGCGCCGCCTGCACCTCTTCCTCGATCACCCGCATCGCGGGGCAGCCGGAGTAGGTCGGGGTGAGGTCGACCACCACCCGGGAGCCGTCCACCTCCGCCCCACGCACGATCCCCAGTTCCACGATGCTGATGACCGGCACCTCGGGGTCCTTGACCTCGTGCAGCAGTTCGACCACCTCGGCGCCGGTGGCTACCACGATGCCCCGGGGTGGGCCCGGGCCACGCTCTGCATCTCGCTCAGCAGCTGCCCCAGGTGCTCGGTGTGATCGCCCCGGCGGTATCCGCGACCGGTGGGGGGCACCTCCTCCGGCAGCGTCAGGGTGGCCCGGTCGAGTACCTCCCGCACCAACCGATCCCAGTCGGTCCGGAGCACCGCCAGGTCCGGTGCGATACCGGCCGCGATCAGCTCAGCTTCCGGCACCGTGGGCTGGTGCAGGGCTCCGGTCCAACGCCACGCCTCGTCCAGCGCAGTCTGGGCCCGCCGATGGCTTTCCCCGGTGCCGTCGCCGAACCGGACCACCCACTCCGAACTGTGGCGGAGATGATAGGCCGCTTCCTTCCAGGCCTTGGCGGCGATGTCGCCGAGCCGGGTTTCCTTGCTCTGGCGCAGCGCGCTCAGCAGCTGCCAGCTGTAGACATCGAACAGGAACTGCCGCACCATGGTGAAAGCGTAGTCCCCCCGGGGCAGCTCGACCAGTGGGTGACTCCGGAACTCGATCGCCTCCCGGAAGTAGGCCAGGGCGTCGGCGTCGCGGCCCTTCCCTTCCACCTCTCCGGCCAGTCCGTAGCACAGGTTGGCTGAACCGATCAGGTCGAGCGACACATTGGTCAGCGCGATGTCCTCCTCGAGGATCGGTCCATGGCCACACCATTCACTGAGCCGATGCCCCAGCACCAGCCGGTCGTCGGCCAGGCCGAGCAGGTAGTCGAACAGAGCGGCCTGATGGCTCATCGGGTCAGAACCCCCGGACGCCACGCGGCACCTTGTAGAACTGGGGGTGCCGGTAGGTCTTGTCATTGCCGGGATCGAAGAACGGCCCCGCGTCACCTGGACTGCTGGCCGTGATTGCGTCGGCCGGGACCACCCAGAGACTGACCGCTTCGCCGCGCCGGGCGTAGGTGTCCCGGGCGTTCTGGAGCGCCAGTTCGGCGTCGGGGGCATGCACGCTGCCGGCGTGCTCGTGGGGCTGCCCGGTGGCGGGCTGGGTAAAGACCTCCCAGAGCGGCCACTGGGTCTGACCCGTCGGGGTTTCGTCGGTCATCTGATCCTCCTCAGGCGGCATTGGCGCGGGCGCGGGCGGCCTGCTTCGCGGCATAGGCATCGGCTGCGGCACGGACCCAGGCGCCGTCGTCATGGGCCTTGTTCCGGGCCTCGAGCCGCTGCCGGTTGCAGGGGCCATTGCCCCGGACCACCGCCCAGAATTCGTCCCAGTCGATGGCCCCGAAGCGGTAGCTCTTGGTCTCTTCGTGGTAGCTCAGGTCCGGATCGGGGATGGTGAGCCCGATCGCGGTGGCCTGGGGCACCGTCATGTCGACGAACCGCTGCCGCAGTTCATCGTTGGTCTTCTTCTTGACCCCCCAGCGGATCAGCTCCGCGGTATTGGGCGAGTCCTGGTCGCTCGGGCCCAGCATCATCAGCGACGGCCACCACCACCGGTTGAGGGCGTCCTGGGCCATCGCCTTCTGGGCCGGAGTGCCGGCGGACAGGGTGGCCATGATCTCGTATCCCTGCCGCTTGTGGAAGTTCTCCTCCTTGCAGATCCGGATCATCGCCCGGGCATAGGGACCGTAGGAGGCCTTGGCCAGCATCGTCTGGTTGACGATCGCGGCGCCGTCCACCAGCCAGCCGATCGCCCCCATGTCCGCCCAGGTCAGGGTCGGATAGTTGAAGATGCTGGAGTACTTGGCCCTCCCTGACAGCAGCTGCTCGACCAGCTCCTGGCGATCGACCCCCAGCGTCTCGGTGCCGCAGTAGATGTAGAGCCCGTGGCCCGCTTCGTCCTGCACCTTGGCGAGCAGGGCCATCTTCCGCCGGAGGGTGGGTGCCCGGGTGATCCAGTTCCCCTCGGGCAGCATCCCCACCACTTCGCTGTGGGCGTGCTGCGACATCATCCGGATCAACTGCTTCCGGTACCGCTCGGGCATCCAGTCCTTGGGCTCGATGTACTCGCCGGCGTCGATCCGGGCCTGGAACTCGGCGGATTTGGCCGGGTCCTCCGGGCTGGGCGGGGTCTGGGCCACACGAGGCTGGGTCTCACTCATCTCGGCTCCTTGGCTCCGGCCAGGACGGCCGGTCTCCCCGTAAAATAGACGGGAAGGGCCGAATGCCAGAGACGTTGCCCGGCCGGCCAGGGCGGGAGGCATTCCAGTCCCGTTATCTTTGGAGGATACCCCACGCTGCACTGGAAGGAGCGTCGCCGTGAGTTCAGCCGTCGAACCCGGACGGGTCCTGGTCGAGATCACCGAGGGCATCGGCACCATCCGATTTCACCATCCCAAGGGCAATTCCCTCCCCGCGACCCTGCTCCAGCGGCTGGCGGCCGAAGTCACCGCGCTCGGGACCGATGGGGAGGTGCGGGTGATCGTCCTCCGGAGCGACGGGACCGGTCCCTTCTGCGCCGGCGCCAGCTTCCAGGAGCTCCAGGCCATCCGGAGCGCCGAGGAGGGAACCCAGTTCTTCATGGGGTTTGCCAAGCTCATCCTGGCGATGATCCGATGCCCCAAGTTCGTGATCACCCGGGTCCACGGGAAGGCCGTGGGCGGCGGGGTCGGAGTGGTCGCGGCCAGCGACTACGCCATTGCCGGGCCCGGTGCCTCGATCAAGCTGAGTGAACTGGCGATCGGGATCGGCCCGTTCGTGGTGGGCCCGGTCATCGAGCGGAAGCTCGGGCTTTCGGCGCTCACCACCCTAGCAGTCAACGCCACCGAATGGCGCGACGCCGAGTGGGCCCGGGAGAAGGGGCTCTATTCCGAAGTGCTGAGTACGGTCGAGGAGGTGGACAGCGCGGTCCAGGCACTGGCCACTCGCCTGGCCGCCTCGAGTCCCGAGGCGATGGCGCAGATGAAGCAGACCTTCTGGCAGGGGACCGAGCAGTGGGAGACGTTGCTCCCCGAGCGCGCGGTGGTGAGCGGCCTGCTGGTGCTGTCGGATTTTGCCCGGGCGGCGACCTCAGGTCGCTGACACCGACCCGGCGACCAGCCGCAGATCTCCGCTCCCCAGGCACCTCACCCAGAGCCTCGCCACACGGCTCGAGGTCATGCCTGCGGTGATTCTGACCGGGGCGAGTGTCCTTCTTCGCGAGCTTCGCTTCCAACGCGGCGATGCGGTGGCGCTCACTCTGTGCGCTCTGCTGCTGGCCCCGCCGCGTGCGCCCATCCTGGAACGCGGCGCTGCGATGCTCCAGCGCCTGCCGCTGCCACAGGTAGAAGAGGCTCGGTTGGATCTGGTACTCGTCGCAGAGGTCCGACACGGGCACCTTGTCCGCCAGATGCCGCCGGAGGATGGTCGCCTTCTCGTCAGGCAGGAAGTGCCGCCGGACCTTGCCGTTCTCTCGACTCATGGACTCCACCAGGCTCCACAGCATGGAGCGGGTAGGAGTCACATTTCAACTGAGGCAGGACCATCCCCGTAGAGCGATCGTCAAGTTGTTTATTCACAGCCCCTAACCGGGCTCCGGCCCATTTCGGGTCCGCGGGGCGAGGGGGGGTCTGAACTTCTCAGTGGTACTGCGAACCAATGCTCCCCATCAGATCGCTTCCATCCTACGGCCTTTTCGGCGAGAATGCCCGCTCCTTCGGATGCGAACGACTCACCCGCCCAATCAACCATCCGTCATTCTCCTGAGCCGCCACTCCATCCCCAGCCGGAGGAGCGGGAATGCCTACACCACCGCCATCACATGAACGTACGGTCACTTGGTTCACCGGAGTGATCGAGGATCCTTGCAGTTCGAATACAGTCCACAACGTTCCAGGCTGGTTAGGCACGAAGTACTGACGTGCAAGGGATCCGCCAACGTAGATCTCTACCCGAGCCCCAGACTGGCTCAACGGGGCTCCTCCAAAAAGGTCACAGGCAGCCGAGTAGTTGAAGACTGAGTAGCGGTACACTCCTGTGGCGATTTCCTGAATTGTTACTGTTTCAGGCCCAAACGAGGAAGTGTCATCACGGTCCAACGCAGCAAAGGGGCTCGCAGTGAGGGAACCGAGCATCTGATAGAAGACATGAAACCGACCACCGCCTGGTATAGGACCCGTCAGATGAGAATCAAGGTCACCAGGCTCGGCGCCCCATGTCAAAACGATTCTCACCGACCCGGACGTCGCTGACATTACAATATCTTGGCCTGAGACGGTCGTACTGCCGACGGCAATGCCAGTCCGGCTACCCACCGAATAACCTGACCTAACTGCCCTTAACGAATAGGTACCGGCGGCAAGGCCGCTGAATTGAAACGCGCCAGCGGTGCCACTCGTTGTGGTAGCGAGGGCGCTGCCCGTCGCATTATTCACGCCACTTCGCAGCTCAATCGAGACGTTTGTGAGACCTCCGAAAGTCTGCGCATCGCGAACGGTCCCAGCGATTCCACCAAGGAAGGAACTTGTTGGCACGAGGGGCACGTCTTGAATCGACAGCGACGATCCAGCCGTGACCGTGACCCCGTACAAGGTGGCCGCGACGAACCCAGTTCGTGTGATAACCAAATCATACGCTCCGGCCGGCAATGTAATGGTGTAGAACCCCTGAGCATCGGTTTGGGTGACGCCTGCACTCCCCGCTGCGGTTCGAGCATCCACTAGTGCACTACCGATCCCGACAGAGGTTTGACCGTGGATTACCCTGCCTGTTGCGCTGCCAAGTGGTGCAGACGTCGTTGCGGCAAAGCGGGCAGTGCGCGCAGTTCCTGCAAGGGTCGCTGTCATCCCCTGTTGGGCACCCGAACCGAGGGTCCATGTTGTTCGCGCAACGCCCTGTTGATCAGTCACCGCAGCGGCGGGGCTTGGCGCCCCGTTGGCGACATCCGGGGCCCAGGTCACCCATGCATTGGCCACCGGGCCACCTTCGCTATTCACCGCGCGTGCTGCAAGCGATTGGAAGAGCACGGCCCCCTGGCTGCCCACCTGATTATTCCCTCCGAACACCTGGATCGCGTCTGCGCCGATCAAATCGTTGTATGCAAAATCGAAATCCTCGCGGGGCCGCGCGTTACGGACTGCATAGAGTGTCTGACCCACCTTGGCCACTCCCGTTACGCTTGACACCGTTCTCACGAGGACGTTGACATTGTTCATGATTGCGGTGAGGGCGGTGCGGGATAGGGTGATCCCCTGGTAAGCGGCAAGGGCGAGGAGGGTCTCTCGCAGGAAGGCTTGGTCCGTGATTGACGCCTTGAAGATGACGTCAAAGACGCAAGGTACAGCGTCCACTCCGCCGACGGTGAGACAGCGTGTGAAGTTCAGAGAGCCAGCAAAGACCTTGAACCGTTCCATCAACGGGGACGGCACAGTGGCACCTCCCGCCGCGATGATCTTGATGCCGCTCACGACCTCGACTATGGGCATCACTACCCCAAAGAGACCCGTGATCCCCATTGGTAGAATGGCCCGACTCCTTTCACCACCCTGCATCCGGGCCCAGTCGGCCGTCCAGTTGTTCTCGCCAATTCCGTATGCCGAGACTCGATACCGCGGAGAGGCGAACGTAAAATCCACTTGCATGCTCCGTGGTGCAGATGGACCGTACTCGCCACGGGCGATTCTGAGCCAGCTAGAGAGGCTCAGGACATTCGGGATATAGTCTGCAGGAGGGAGCCAAATGCGATCGTTAAGCGCCTGGTTCCAACTCAACGCCGACAGATCACTGACTGGATTGCCAGATGGATTCGCAGGGTCGGCGTAAACGTCGGCGTCGCGTCCATATATGTTCTGTAGTTGGACCGACAGACGGGCTTGGGTTGGCGATGTCCACGTGAGCTTCACCCCGCTGGCTTGCCATGGCGACGGGGCAATTGACTGAGCCGGGGTTGCTGCCTGTGCGAACAACGTTGCCTCTGCCGCTTGAACCGCAGCCCTGTAGAGGACCATGAACTGCATGTTTGTTGTATCTGGCAGCCCGATTCGCTGCGTGGTCGTGTTGCCCAGGAAGTCGCCGAGACTCCTAACAGCCGGGATTGTACTGAGTAGCTGCAGAAGCTCAGCCGTTACACCTTGCGGCGCTACCGCGAATGTCGGGGTAAGATATACCAGCGCTACGGCGGTGCTTTGGGGGTCGATTCCGATCGACGTGCCGCCCTGCGCTGGGGCGATTGCTAAGCCGATCACCGCGTCCGAGTACATGGCGACTAGTGCCGTCTCGATGGCAGAGGAGGTAGTGATAGAGAACTGGCCGTGCGCGTTTGCGGAAGTGACTCCCGCCGCTCCTGCTAGAATAGTCACTCCTTCGAGGTTCACACCTGAAGGAACGATCACCGTGCCAACCACAGTCTTTGAAGGCTGCGTAACCGACGGTGCCGATTCTACCATCACGCTCCCTGAAGCCGAGACACCAGCCAAGACCGCCGATACGAGTGCAGTCCCGGGAGCCTGACCGCGGACAATACCGGACAGTGTGATAGTCGCGACGAGGCTATTTGACGTCGACCAGGACACTGCGCCAGGAGGGAGCTGGCCCACTGCACCGGAGGCCCCCACGCCTACGACGGCGAAGACGCGGCTTGATCCGACGTAGAGGGTGTCATTGACTGGCGCCACTTCTAGCGATACGACCTCGATCGACACCGAGGCAGACCGCCCTTCCGAAGTAGCGGTTACAGAGACGGGCCCGCCTGCGGTGGTCGCGGTCGCGAGGCCTGAGGCCGAGACCATGAGTACTGCGGAGTTACTGGAAGCCCATGACACCGCTCTCGCATTAAGGGTCCGACCATTCGTGTCACGGAGATCGGCCTTCAGTTGCGTGGTGCTTGACACCAGCATGACATCAGGTGCTGAGAGAATTGCAACGGACGCGACCGGCTCTAGGGCAGTAGGTTGGGAGCAGGAAAGCGAAGCGAAGACGGCGATTGCCACTGAACGAGACTGTCGTAACCAACGCCGCTGGTGCGAAGGTGTGGAGTGAGCCCAATCCAGAGCTTTCATGATTTCATCCTTACGGTACATGTCAAGGTGGTTGTCGCACCATCACTCATTCTGCGGGGGTCGGGACCTTACTGGCAGCCCGACGGGCCGCAGAGTCTCAGTTGTGCCAGTAGATCATCGACGCTCGACGAACTAAAGTCTTTGGAGCGCTCAGCAAGATCCAGGGCTACCAACTTGAACCTCTTGACAAATGGATCATACTCGAGCAACACCTTGAAACGACGCTCACGGCCCATAGCACCTCTCGCTGAATCCATGGCAGCCTGCAAGTCAGGTGGCACTTCATAGGTATGGGTTCCCATGACAACACGGTAGCGAGTCGCGCCGATGAGTACGCTATCGTTGGCGACAATGTCTTGGATCTTGCTTTTGCCGATTCTCAGCCAGAGTTGGTCGACGCCATCGAAGCGAACTCGGCAGTTCACATTGCCACCTTCCGCTTTGCAGGGCGGTAGCTGTTTCAGGTTCTCATCCTCAATGGAGACGGTCGCGGTTCTCTTGATGCCATCTTGGGTAAGGGCAAACCAATCCCCCCAACCGCCGAAGTTGCTTGTAAGGTCCCTTTCGTTTGCGATACTGATTAGTCCCTTCGCTGCAAGGGCCCGATAGATAGGGAGTTCTGAGAGCTGATCTTGGCTCTTGCGAATGTCGCTGCGGCCAGTCCCAAACCCAATGTCGCCGATCCCCACACCGACGTCAGGTTCGTTGAACATTGACTCGATGGCTGCTCTGACCTCGGAATCGCCAGACGGTGCGTTCCTCGATGAACAACCAAGGAGGAGGAGAATCGCTAAGGCGGCAAGGCTATGGTGGCGGCGACCGGCGCGATCACCCACCCGGGTCCGTCGCATATGGCACATCGCTTTCATGGTTGTTTCCTCATCAACTCACGGATCTCGCCAAGGCGGTCGTAGACGCCATGCAAGACCATGCAACTCTCGCAGACTGTACCCTAACCCATCGATTGGGGATCCCCTTGCTGCTGCTGCCACGCGCAGAATGACCAATGCTGGGCAAGCGACAGGCGCGGCCGCAAACTATCTCGGTATCGTTACCGCCCCCCGCTTCCGGACGTCGGCAGCCTGGGTGGCCACGGTACGGACCTCACGGGCATCCAGGTAGTTCTCCGCCGTCTGGAGCACCGCCCCATACATGCCCTCAAGCTTGGGCAGTAGCAGCCGAAGGAAGCCCCCGTCCTCCAAAAGAGCTACACGAGCCTGATCTTCTGTCATGGCGCTCGTCGAATAGTCGCGCTGACTGGTGAACGCGAACGCTTGCGAAGGCACATCGATGCTTCGGGTCCACATACGCGTGTTGGTCACCGGTTCCTTGAGGGTAAGCGTGACGCGCCCACCAATGCTGGCCTGCCCGCTGATCTGGTTCATCTCATTCCCCCGGGTGAACAAGCCAGCCAAGCCGGCCTTGGGCACCGCTTCGAGGTTGGTGATACTGACATCGATCTGCAGGTCGGGCTCCAGTAGAAGTTGTGAGGCCTCTCGATCCGGAAAGACCATCGCCTCGAATGAATCGTATGGACCCTTGGCGAGGTATCCGCGACACGATGCCAGTTCGAGGAAGTCCCCTCGCATCGCATTGGCGAGGTCGAGGAACACCCTTGGGGCCGCGTAACCTGTATACATCGCTGCCGCGCTGGACGTTGCCTGGGTCGGGGTCTGCCAGCGCGGGGCGATGACGGCCAAGGTGAGTCGTGTGGAACCTGGCTGCTGGCAATCGGAAGGCGTGAAATCGTAGCGCGCAGCAGGCAGTGGCGTTGGAGGCTCCACCGGTTTCGCCGGGACGCATGCGGAACCCAGTGCGGTCCCGAGGATCACAACCAGGCCCAAATTGACGGAGTACGATTTCGACTCGCGCATTCTACAGAAAACGTGGCTCATGATGTCCATCCTGGTGGCGAAGGAGTTTGAAGCGCTTGATCCGGAACAACGATCCGCCCGAGCAGCGTGAAACGATTCCGACCGCAGCTGGGGCCGCCGGAGGAACACCTTGCCCCCTCCCCCACCAGCCGGTACCTTCTTCAGTGCGACCCGAAGAAAAGCCGGACCATGCCGCGTGGAAGCTGGGACAAGGCGTTGTTCTTGGGACTCCCTCTGGATCGTGCCCCCAAGATGCAACTCCCAGCGTAACACGGCCGTCACATGAGCAGTCCGAGACAATTCCAATCCCACCTCCCAACCGCTGACGGGCGTTTCACGCTCCTCACCCTGGGTACCGCACGCCTGGCCGAGGCTGACCAGGCAACCGGAGCCCCCGGCGCCGACCGCCTGCCCCCCGGCAAGGGCTTGGCCCTGGTCGTATATCTCCACTGCTCACCCGGCCGCACCGCCACCCGGGAGCACCTGACCGACCGGTTCTGGAACGACTGTTCCCCGGAAGCCGCCCGACAGACCCTCCGCCAGACCATCTACCGGATTCGGGCCGCTCTGGGCGCCGAGGCGATCACCTCGGTTGGCGAATCGGTCACCCTGAATCTCGACCTTACCTGTGACCGGGACCTCTTCCTGGCGGCAATCCACGGCGGACGCGCCTCCGAAGCGGTCGGGTTGTACGGCGGCCAGTTCTTTCCCGCCTACGCGGCGCCGGGTGCCGCGGGGTTCGAGCAGTGGGCCGACCTGGAGCGGGACCAGCTCCAGGCAGCCTTCCTGCGCGCCGCCGAATCCGCGGTCCGCCAGGCGCTGGACCGGCCCAACCCTAGGGACGCCCTCCGCCTGGCCAGCAAGGCCCGCGACCTCTGCCCCGCCTCTGAACCCGCCTGGCGGCTGCTGCTCGAGTCCCTGCTCGCCGCCGGCAATCGCCCCGGCGCGTCGCTGGAAGCCGACGCCCTCCTGGGCCAGTTGCACGCCAGCGACCGGGAGCCGGAACCTGCCACCGCCCGGCTGCTGGCACGGCTCCGCCAGCCGGAGGTCCCGTCCCCAGCCGGTTCAGCGCCCGGCGGGCCTGATCGGCTGAACCCGGAGCTGGTTGGCCGGGAGCGCGAGTTTGCCCTGCTGCTCGAGGCCTGGCCAGCGAGCCAGACCCGGCCCGGGCGGCACGTCCACCTCTCGGCGCCGGCCGGACTCGGCAAGACCAGACTCCTCGAGGAATTGGCGCGACGCCTCCGGATCAGCCGCGGACGAATCGTCCAGGTTCGTGGCACCCCCGGGGAGCGCCACCGCGACTGCGCCTTCCTCGGGGATCTGGTTCACGCCCTGGGCCAGTTGCCGGGCGTCACCGGGGTCTCCCCCGACGCCCTCGCGGAACTCACGACCCTGGCGCCCTCGCTGTCCTCCTTCCTGCCCGCCGCTCCGGCCACCCGGCGCACACCGGGCAGCGTCCCCTACCGCACCCTGGCCCTCGCCGAGCTGGTGGAAAGCGTGGCCCAGGAAGCGCCCCTCGTCCTGTTGCTGGACGATCTGCATTGGGTCGATGATACGTCATGGGCCATCATTGACGGGCTGGTGGACCGGCTCGCGCCGGCCCGGGTACTGGTCGTCACGGCGGCGCGTGAGGAAACCCGGGGCGTGCCGGCGGGGTCAGCGACCGTCAGGGTCAACCTGGAACCGTTGACCCTGCCCGCGGTCGAGGCGCTCCTGACCAGCCTGGGTTCGGACCCGAACCACCCGGCCGTTCCCCGGCTTGCCGCAGTACTCCACCAGGCATCCGGTGGCTCGCCGCTGCTTGGCCTGGAGCTGCTCCAGCTGGCCATCCAGCGCGGCCGGCTGGAGATCGGCGCCGAGGGGTGGCGGTGGGACGATCCCGAGGCGATGATCGCAGATCTGGCCGAAGTGGATCCGCTGCGGCACCGGATCGGGACCCTGCGGGAAGACCCACGCACCGCGCTCCGCTGGCTTGCGGTGGCCCAGGTCCCCCTCCCGGGCCGAGCCCTGAGCGCGATGGGGATCGGCTGGGAAGCCGCCGTTGACCAGCTCGAACAGGCGGGTCTCATCACCCGCACCGGGGAACTGCTGCTCCCGGCCCACGACGAGATCGCGGCCGCCGCCCTCCGCCTGGCGACCCCCGACCAACTGACCGCCGCGCATGCCGCTCTGGCGAGCTGGACCTCGGGCCGGATCGGGCAGGATCCCGGCGCCTACCAGCGCGCCGCACGCCACTGGCGCCACGCCGGGCAACCCGACGCCCTCGTCCGCCTGTTCAAGGCCCAGGCCCGCAGGGCTCGGCAGCGGAAGGAGCCGATCACCCTGCAGGCCCTGGCCCGGCAGGCGCTCGGCCCCGATGCCGGCCCCAGCGAGGTCACCCGGCTGACCCACGAGATGCGGGCGGTGGAGCGGTGGACCTACCACACCAGCAGGACGGCGGTGGCGGCCGCCCTGGCCGCACTCTCGCTCCTGCCCCTGGCGATGGTACTGGCCCGGCGGCCCGCCGGACTGCCGGAGGCCACCCTGCTTGCCGCCATCGGTGATGTCCAGGCCGGAGAGCGAATGGAGCTCTACCAGATTCCGATCTTCCCGGCTCGCTGGCCGGTCGGGGTGCCGCTCACTCTCGCCGAGGGAAAGAGGATCGGGGTGCTGCCTGAGGGGTACTCATACTACACCACCATCGTTCCGGCCCCCGACGGGGGGCGCATCCTGTTCGACCGTGTGTTCCCGGATTCCGGGGGCATCGACCTGGTGTTGCGAGAGCCCGATGGCCGGATCCGCCGGCTGACGGAGGCGCCCGGTGACGACTTCGGTCCCGCCTGGGCCCCCGATGGATCGGCGATCGTCTTCGGCACCGCTCGCTGGACTCCGCATGGTGACGAAGATTCCGACATCGCCATTCTCGATCTGGCCACCGGAGAGATCCGGCAGCTCACTGCCGGGCCGGACTCCGACGGTCATCCGGCCTGGTCGCCTGACGGTACCCGGGCTGCCTTCACCCGACTCGACGCGTCAAGCGGGCTCCGAACGATCTGCTGGGTCACGGTGGACGGATCGTGGGAACAGTGCACCCCGCCGAGCTACCCGAGCTACCGGGACCCTCGAGAGCTCAGTTGGACCGACTCCCGCCGGTTGCGCTTTCAATCCTCGGGCGACTCCGATGGGGCGCTCCTTTCGGAATGGGCCGTGGACTCCACCAGCATCACTACCGTCGTCACAACCGGTTTGCAGTCGGCTCGAGTGCAGCCCGGAGGAAGCTGGATGGCCGGAGTCAGTCTGCTGGGTGGCGGCCGCCTGGTCGTTGGCCGAGTTGGTGAACCCGGGAGCTGGCGCCCGTGGGAGGAGACCATCACGGTCGGGGGCTACCGTTTCGGTTGGGATCAACCTGCTGCCAGCCATGGAGTCATCGAAAGCGTCCGGATTGCGCCGGCGTCGGGGCCGGCGATTCTGGGAATCAGCCACTTCCTCACGGCGGTCGGCTTGAATGGGGAAGGAGACACGGTGGCGGTGCACTCCGGGATCCAGGCCTGGGAGGTCTCCGACATCTCCATCGCTGTGATCTCCAAACAAAGCGGAGTCCTCCATCCGTTGAGAGCGGGTCGGGTGACCGTTCGGGTGTCCGCAGGCGGATGGCGTCGCGACTCGCTGGTCCTGGAAGTGGTGCCCGCCGGTTGGGCCACCGTGTTTCGGGAGGAATGGACAGACCCGACGCTGGAAGCCTGGCAGCGGTACGGCGATCCGGTGCCCGCGATCGTGAGTGGCCCTGGCGGACTCCCGGCACTGATCAACAATGGCGATGGACAGTTCGAGAGCGGGGTGCTCAGCCGGCTCCGAATCGCCGGTGGCGCGGGGTTGGGGCTCGAAACCGTCATCGCGACACCGATCTCACAACCGAAGTGGCAAAGCCTCCGCGTCAAGTTCCTCCGGTCGGGACCAATCCTGCAGTCCGGGATCCTCACCCTGGCCAGTTGCGGATTCGACATCCCGGGGGGAGAAGGCGCGGCGGCGATGGGGCTGGCGCGCGCGACCTCCAACCAACTGGGGCATGAGTTCAGGGCTGATTCCGTACTGAGAACGGGTAGCTGGTATCGTCTGCGCATCCAGCTCTTCCCGGATGGCACCTGCGGGGTAGCCCTCGACGGAATCCCGATCTTCCGGGGCCGAGCCGTGCTGGATCCGCAACACTTCTGGAATTTCTCCTTGTACGGCCAGACGGTCGGCACCAGGATGCTCGTCGGTCCGCTGCAGGTCTGGACCGGGGTACGGACCGACGTGGACTGGAGCATCCTCGACCGAGGCCGGTAGCCAGTTCGGAAACGTGGCGACGGGCTACCGGCACGGGTCGATCAGGGGCGGTCGGGACCAGTCGTGGCCGGCACTTCTTCGCCTTCAACCTGTGACGGAACCATGAGCGGCGATGAGTTGGCGAAACTGCGCACTGATCTGCTGGCCTCCCCCAAGGAAGCCCTGGTCGAGTTCCTGCTCGATCATGCCCAGGATGATGACCACCTGCGGCGCCACCTGGTGTTGAAGGTTGCCGCGGCCAGTGCTCGGCACCTGGGTGTGCAGACATACCGGCAGTTGATCGATCAGGCGGTGGGCCATCGGCGGTTCATTCCCTACCGGGAGGCGTACGCTTACACCAGGGGACTTGACGACGTAGTGGACGCGCTCGAGGGGCTGGTGGAGGCCGGCCGCGGTGCGGAGGCGATGACTCTCATCGAGCATGCTCTGCGCCGGGTCGAGTCCGCGCTTGGCAGAATGGACGACTCGGACGGCCACATGAGTCCGATCCTCGAGCGGCTCCAGCAACTGCACCACGCCGCCTGCGTGGTGGCGGTCCCTCCTCCGAAGGTGCTGGCGAAGACCCTCTTCTCATGGGAACTTCGGACCGATTGGGACACCTTCCTCGGGGCCGCGGAGCGCTACGCTGACCTGCTCGGTAGAGAGGGGTTGGCGGAGTATCGCCGCCTGGCCGAGAAAGAGTGGGCACGGCTTCCGGCCCTGGGGCCCGGCGATGGGGACAGGACCTACGATCCGGGACGGTTTCGGATTACCCACATCATGGAGACGCTGGCGAAGACTTCGGGCGACCTCGAAGAGCTGGTCGCCGTCATGGCGCGGGATCTCTCCCAGGCATTCGACTATCTCCAGATCGCCGAGCTGTACCAGGAAGCCGGGCAGCCTGACCGCGCGCTGGAGTGGGCCGAACACGGAGTCGCCGCCTTTCCAACCCAGACGGATCAGCGACTGCGGGAGTTCCTCGCCAACGGCTACCATCGGCTGGGGCGCCACGGTGAGGCGATGCAGTTGATCTGGCGGCGATTCGAGGAAACTCCATTCCTTTGGGCGTATCAGGAACTCCACCGCCATGCCGAGCTGATCGATGCGTGGGAACAGTGGCGGGACCGGGCGCTGGCCGAGCTTCGGTCGTCCCTCGCCTCTGGTGGGGCTCCGGCCGGTGCCGGGCTCGGCTGGGCTGGCCGGCGGGACCATTCAGAGCTGGTGCGGGTGTTCCTGTGGGAACAGGAGTTCGAGCTGGCCTGGCAGGAAGCCCAGACGGGAAGATGCGAGGCCGGGCTCTGGCTGGAGTTGGCCAAGACGCGAGAGAAAGATCATCCCGCGGATGCGGTCGCGGTGTACCAGCAGCAGGTCGAGCCGATCATTCAGCAGACCAACAACGACGCCTATCAGGAGGCCGTCGTCCTCCTGGGTCGTATCAGGCGCCTGATGGGGCGGATCGGTCAGACGGCTGACTTTCCCTCATACCTGGCGACGATCCGCGCCCGGCACCGGGCCAAGCGGAACCTGATGAAGCTGATCGAGGGAAAGGGGTGGTGAGGATGGTCTCCTCGGGCAGTCTCTCATCCTCAATCCTCTGGCTCGAGCAGCCATCGGGCGGCAGGCCACCAGATGACCCCGTCCGGAACCTCAGCAGGGGGCGGTGCCCCATCGAGGGTCACCAGCATTGGCCGCGCCGCTGGATGGACGGTCATGGCGCTCCGCAGAGCCCGGAGTTCCCGGTCGAGGGTTGCCGGGTTCCCAGTCTCGCTGCACACCTGGATGAGGAGTGATTGCTTCCCCGGAGCCACCGCGAAGAAGTCCACCTCCCAGTCCTCCGCGGTTTTCAGGTAGCCCGCCTCATACCCGCGCCGTTCCAGCTCGACCAGCACCGCGGTCTCCAGCGCGTGCCCGGCCTGTGCCCGGCCGGACCGCTCATAGACGCTGATGAGCCCGGGATCCACCGGATAGGCCTTGCGGGGATTCACCATCCGCTGGCGCTCCGAGGCGGTGTGCAGCGAGACCGTCCGGACCAGGAAGGTATCCTCGAGGTAGGATAGATACTGGTAGACCGTGTCCTTGCCCACCGCGATGCCTTGAGACTGCATGGCCGCGAAGAACTTGGTGACGCTGAATGCTCCGGCTGGGGATCCCAGGAGTTGGCGCTGCAGCCAGCGTAGCGCCACCGGATTCGAGACGGCGTGGCGTTCGATCACGTCCCGGAGGACGGTGGTATCCACGTAGCTGCGGAGCAGCTGGATCCGATCGCGGGGTTCCGTGCCCTGGGCCTCCGGGAAGCCGCCCGCCACCAGGTACTGGCGCAGGTGGTGTTCCAGCGTCGAGCGCTCGGCCTTGTCGAGCTTCTCCCAGGACTGGGCTGGCTCCTGACCCGCGTGCCGCAGCGCTTCCCGGAACGAGAACGGATGCACCAGCACTTCCATCGCCCTGCCCCGCAGGGCGGTCGCGACCTCCCGGCTCAACAGTTTCGCGGACGATCCAGACAAGAAGAGTTCGATCTGCTCAGTGTCCATCAATCGCCGAGCCAATCGTTCCCAGCCCGGTACGGTCTGGATCTCATCCAGGCAGAGTGTCAGTGATCCCCCGTGGCGGAGGGCTGGGTATTGCCGGAAGTATTCCTCCACCAGCCAGTCGAGGTCCGAGGTCTCGATTCCGGCCAGCCGGTCGTCTTCCAGTCCCAGCAGGACGAGGGACTCCCTGGGCCGCCCCTGGTCCAACCGATCCCTCAGGCACTGCCGCAGAAATGTGGTCTTCCCCGCTCGTCGCATCCCGACTACCGCCATGGCCTTTCCCGGAACTCCGGGGAGGCGGACGTCGCGCCGGGTCAGGGCGTGGAGCGGGCCGGCAATGGCGTTGGTAAGTTGTTGGAGGAGCACGGTTTGTATGTTTGTCATTATGATAAGGACAATAATGATATTTTATGTCCTTGTCAATATGACAAATAGTCTTTACTCAATGATCGAGGCATGGCATTGCCATGTCGGTGCTTGCGTAGGCTTCCCGTCCGCGTAGGCACCAAACAGGGGACTATTACGGTACCCCGCACAGCGGGTACACCCTGGTGGCAATGGGGGACTACGACTGGGTGAACAATCCGATCAAGCGAAAGGTGACGCGAATGATGCGGGCGGGGGTCTCAGGACACTGACACCGCCACCAGCTTCTGCTCAGTGCGGATGACGGTGAACCCCCGGGCCTGGTAGTTCTTGAGAGCGGCCGGATGATCGAACGAGCAGGTGTGGAGATACACCCGCTCGGCGCCAGCCTCGAACCCCCGCCGGACGGCGGCCTCCAGCAGCTGCCCACCGTGCCCCCTCCCCACCGCATGCGGCAACAGCCCGAAGTAGGCGATTTCCATCGTCTCCGGATCATTCCGGCAGAGTTCAAAGTAGCCGAGCGGGGTGCCGCCCTCACTGGCGAGCCAGAACTCGACCCGGGGATCGGCGATTCGCTCAGCCCACTCCGCATCACTCCACGGCAGCCGGTCGGCCCAGTGGTAGTCGGCCCCGACGCCGGCGTACAGCGCCCTGGCAACGGCCGGGGTGGGACCGATCAGCCGCTCCAGCCCAAACTGCCGCTCGCCGCGGGCCGGCACCAGTGCCGCCAGGCCCCGGACCTCCAGGTGCCAGACGGTGGCCATCGCCTTCTCGACCTTCACTTGGCGAATTCCACCTTGGTGATTCTCCCTCCGGGGCCCACCATCCAGCCGCTGTTGCCGGCGAACCCCACGCTCCAGTAGTCCCGGGTGTCCAGCGCGGCCCAACTCTTCCCCCCGTCACTGGTCCAGGCCGACCCCTTCGGACCCACCGCGACTGCGGTGTGTCCACCGACCATCGCGGCGCCGAAGGCCGCCCCGCCAAACGGCAGGTCACCGCCCAGCCGCCAGGTGGCGCCCCCGTCCTCGGTCATCACTACCCGGTCCCGCAGGCTGTCCGGCGCGGCCACATCCCCGCCGACGCCGAGCCCGATCCGGTCGTCAAAGAAGACCAGCGAGGTGAGGCCCGCGGTCCCGGTGCTCTGGAGGATCGGAGTGTTGACCAGAGACCAGCTCCGGCCGCCATCGGTGGTCCGCCCCACCCGTCCCGCATTGACCCCGGTGCCGAACCAGGCTCGATTCGTCCCGCGGGTGACGAGACAGGTCCCGCTCGCGGCAAAGAGCCCCTCCCCTTCGCGGGCCGGTGGCGAACTCTCGGGCGGTACCCGCCGCCAGGTCTCCCCATCGTCGGTGGCCGTCAGCACGAACGCCCCATCCACTCCGTCACTGATGGCGATCCCGCGTCGCTCGTCCCAGAAGGAGAGGCAGTCGAAGAAGGCCCTGGGTTCCTGGTTGGTCCACTGCAACACCCAGTGCTTCCCGCCATCGGTGGTGCGGTAGATCCGGGAGGCGGGCCCCGGCCCGGCGGTCATGGCCCAAGCCAGGTCGGCGCTCAGGGCATGGATATCCCGGAATTCGAGCGAGTCGGCTCCCG
>CAYINH010000001.1:0-25954 GCA_964364615.1 uncultured Gemmatimonadaceae bacterium | reverse complement strand
CGGGACCACCGTTGCGGTCCAGCTGGCTCCGCCGTCCAGGGTTCGGACCACGGTTCCCCGGGCACCGCTGGCCCACACCACCTGTACCGAGACCGGACTCACCGCCTGAAGCCGGGCGGTGGTGCCCGACACCTGGTCGGCCATGGTCGGGGCCTGGAATGCAGCGAGCAACAGCACTGCGGTCATGTCATCCTCACCATTCGTCGATCGAGCGGGGCCAGTCGTCCCGGAGCAATCTCGACAGCGCCCGGTCCGCAAGCAATCGTCCGCCGGTCTGGCACCGGGCACAATAGTTGGTCTCGTTCTCGGCGTAACGAATCCGTTGCACCAGCGTGTCGCAGACTGGACACGGCTTCCCATAGCGACCATGCACCGCCATGGCGGCGTGAAAGGCGGTGACCTTCGCCGGCCACCCGTCCACCAGCTCATCCCGGAGCCGGTCGGTCCATTCGATCAGCACCTCCCGCATCGCCCGATGGAGCCGGGCAATCTCTTCGTCGGTCAGGCGGGTGGTCCAGACCAGCGGCCCGAGCCGTGCCCGGTGGAGGATTTCATCGGAGTAGGCGTTGCCGATCCCGCTGAACATCGACGGGTCGGTCAGGGACCGTTTGATCGTGTGATTCTCCGACCGAAGCCGCTCCGCGAATGCCTCAAGTCCCACCTCGAGTGGCTCCAGGCCACCGCGCACGAACTCGGCCAGCGCGTCGCGGCCCTGGACCAGATGCAGGGAAGCGCGACGCTTGCTCCCCGCCTCGGTGAGCACCAGGGTCCCGTGCTCGAAGGCAAGCAGAGCGAGGGCGAGCTTCCCGAGTGGTTTCTTGCCCGGGGCCAGCCAGCGGAGTCGACCGGCGATCATCAGATGAATCACCAGGTGGTGATCATCGGCACCGTGAAGCACGATTCGTTTTCCGAACCGCGAGACCCCGGAGATCGTCCGCCCCGTCCAGGCCGAGGGGGGGACCGCCACCGACCGGAGGACGAAGGTGTTTCGGATCGCCAGTTCGCTCACGACCCGCCCGACGACCCGCCCTCGCAGGGCATCCACATAGAGGGTGACGTCGGGAAGTTCCGGCATGGCTGGCGCTTGGGGTCGGGGCAGAGGCATTATAGGCTCCATACCTGCCAATGACTACTCTGCTGATCTTCTCGCTGGCGCTCGCCCCGACCGGGCCTGCCACCCCGCCGCACCGGGCTATCGCCGCCCAGGCTCCCGACACGGTAGCCCAACGGATGTCGGTCCGGGAACTGGGTCGCCGGGAGCAGGCCGATCTCGACTCGTTGGTCACCCCCCTCCTGTCGGCTGCGGCCGCGTCGGTCCGGATGGAAGCGGCCAACGCCCTGGGCCAGAGCGCGGTCCACACCGACGGCAACGCCGCCCGGGCGGTGCTTGCGGCTCGGCTGGGAATCGAATCCGACCCGGCGGTCCGGGGGGTCATCTACCGGACCCTGGGCCGACTCCCCCAGAGCCCGGAGAGCGATCCGGCCGCGATGGAGCTCCTGATGCTCCAAGGCAGCCGCTCTCCCGGTGGTGATGCGCCGGAGGTGACGCTGGAAGGGATCACCCACGGTCTGGCGGCGCTCTACCGTCGATCGGCAGCCCGGCAGCCACCCTCCTCCGCGGCGATCGAGCGCCTGGTGCAACTCACGGAATCACCGCACCACCCGCGGGTCCGGCTCCAGGCGGTGATGGCGCTGCAGACCACCGGGCGGGCCGACAGCGGTGCCCTGCTGGATGCCCTGAACGACGGCGAGTGGCAGGTCAGGCGGGTGGCGGTGTCGATCGCGGCGAGCCAGCGGGAGCTGCCGGGCCGGGAGCGGATCATCGGGCGGGCCCTGCTCGACCCGAGCCCCGAAGTTCGGCTCGACGCGCTCCGCGGCTACGGCCGGTTCATGATGGCGAGCGAGGGGTGCCTGCCCGTCCTCAGGGCCCTGCAGGACGAGGATGAGGACGTGGCACTCACGGCGGTCGACCTGCTGGCCGAGTGCGGACCCACGGTCGCCCAGCCCCTCATTCGGCTCGCCAGGATCCCCGTCACTCCGACGGAGTGGCACTTCGCGGCCCACGCCATCGTCTCGCTGGCCAGGGTCGATTCAGGCGCCGCTGCTGAGTTGCTCCATGAGCTGGTGACGAGCGAGGTCTGGCAGGTCCGGATGTACACGGCACATGCCGCCGGTCTGGCCGGCCTGACGGTGACTCTGGAACGGTTGGCCCGCGATCCCCACCCGAACGTCCGGGAGGCCGCGATTGCCGAACTCCGCACCAGGGTCGGCCACGGGGCCGATGCCCTCTACCGCGATGCCCTGGCTTCCAACGACTACCAGCTGGTCCAGACCGCGGCCATCGCTCTGGACAGCACCCCGGACGCCGATCGGACATTGCCCGTCCTGCTGGCGGCGCTCGACCGGATCACCAGGCAGCGGCGGGACACCTCGCGCGATCCGCGTACTGCACTCCTCAGGACCATCGGCACCCTGGGTGGTCCGGCCCAGGCCCAGGCGCTCCGGCCCTACCTCACCGACTTCGATCCCGCCATCGCCCAGCAGGCGGCGACGATCCTCACCCGGTGGACCGGTCAGCCGGTGAGCGCCACTCCCCGACCGATGCCACCCCCGGCCCTGCCCTCGCCTGGGCAGATCGCCGAATGGGCCCGGAGCGAGGCGGTCATCGAGATGGCTGATGGCGGCCAGATGGTGCTCCGACTCTTCCCGAGCGAGACGCCGATCAACACCGCCCGATTCGTCCGGATGGCACGGGATGGGTGGTTCGAGGGCCTGACCTTCCACCGGGTGGTCCCCAACTTTGTGGTCCAGGGCGGCAGCCCGGGCGCCAACGAGTACATGGGTGACGGGCCATTCACCCCCGACGAGCTGGGGCTCCGGTCCAACAGCCGCGGCACGATGGGGATTTCCACCAGGGGGCGCCACACCGGCGATGGGCAGATCTACTTCAACCTGGTGGACAACCTCCGACTCGATCATGACTACACCGTCATCGCCGAGATCGTGGCAGGTCTCGACGTGCTCGATGCGATTCAGGAGGGTGCCGTGATGCGCCGAGTGATATTGCGACCGAGGACCGGACAATGAAGCGACGCGACTTCGTGGCTGCGGCCGCCGCTGCTCCGTGGATAGAGCCCAATCTGCTCCACGCTCGGCCCGGGCAACGACCGGTGGTGATCGATGGTCTGGGCGAGGTCCGGCCCGAGTACGGCCCTGCCCTGCTCGACGAGATTCGGGCCAGCGGATTGACCGGCTGCGTGGTGACCGTCGGCAACCCGGCGCTCCAGGGCGCCAGCGCCTACGCCAGCATGGCCCGGGAGATCGTCGACTACGAGCGGTATATCGCCGCCAATCCCACCAGGCTGTCGCTGGTTCGGGCCACGGCAGGATTCGACCAGGCCGCTGCGACCGGCCGGATCGGCCTTCTACTCTACACCCAGAACGCGACCCCGATCGGGGATGACGTGGAGGGGCTGGTCCGGCTCCACAACGATGGGGTGCGGATCGTCCAGCTCAGCTACAACACCCGGAATCTGCTGGGCGACGGCTGCCTGGAGCGAACCAACAGCGGGCTCAGCAACTTCGGGCTGGCGGTGGTGGAGCGGATGAACGGACTCCGGATGCTGGTGGACGTGTCCCACTCAGGCGAGGCGACCACCCTCGATGCCATCACCCATTCGAAGCAGCCTGTTGCCATCACTCACTCGGGGTGCCGCACCGTATTCGCCCATCCCCGGAACAAGTCCGACGCCGCCATCCGGGCGATGGCCGACCGGGGCGGGGTGCTCGGCATCTACCAGATCAATCCATACGTGGGGCCGAAAGAGCGGAATACCCTGGAGGACTACCTCGCCCATCTCCGTCATGCCATCCGGGTGGCCGGGGTGGAGCACGTGGGGATCGGGAGCGACCGGGAATACCAGACCATCCCCGACACCGTGGTCCAGCGGAAGCGGCTGGAGGAGGAACTGGCTCGCCTCCGGCCCAGTGCGGCGGCTTCGTTCCGGTGGCCGTTCTTCATCCCGGAGTTGAATCACCCGAGGCGGATGGAGACCATCGCCCAGGCGCTGCAGAAGATGGGGCTGCCGGCGCGCGAGGTGGATCTGGTGATGGGCGGCAACTTCAGGAGGCTCTTTCAGGAGACGATCGGATGACCACTCCCGCCGACGAGTTCATCCGCCAGTCCAGGGCGTATCTGATGGACGACTTCCGCCCCCGGATCCGGAAGTGTCTGGAGGCGTTGAGCGACGAGGACATCTGGTGGCGCCCCAACGAGGCCTCCAACAGCATCGGCAACCTGGTACTCCACCTCTGCGGCAATGCTCGGCAGTGGATCGTGGCAGGTGTGGGTCGGGCGCAGGACATCCGCCGGCGGCAGGAGGAGTTCGACCGGCGGGAGGCCGTGTCCCGCGACGAGCTGGTCTCCACCCTCGAATCCACCCTGACCCTGGTGGACCAGTCGCTGGCCCGGGTGCTCACGAGCGAACTACTCGAGCCCAGGCTCATCCAGGGGTACCACACCACCGTGCAGGGCGCCATCTACCATGTGGTCGAACACTTCGCGATGCACACCGGGCAGATCATTCTCCTGACCAAGGCGCGGACCGGACGGGATCTCGGCTTCTATGCCGTGCAGGACGGGATCGCCAAACCCACGTGGGGGAAGTGATGGGCGGGTGACCCCTGCCACCTGCTTGCATTGGAGTGCACCTCCCGGCTATCCTCTTCCCGTGCCCCGATCCCGCGCGTTCCGAGCTGTTTCCATCGCCTTGCTTTTCCTGGCCGGCTCCTTTGAGCCGGTGTGGGAGATCGGGCACGCCTTCGCCCATCGCGAGACGGCGCCGGAGACGCACCAGCAGTGGGAGGGTGCGCCGGATCGCCCGGACCGGGCGCCGGCCACGGTTGGCGCCCTCCCCCAGCAGGATGGGCATGGCCACCCCGTCCTCCAGTCTCCGTTGCGACCGGCCTCGGGCCAGACGCTGGCCATAGCCGCTCTGCCCGCTGCGGTCTTCCTGCTTCTGCTTCCGGACCCCGGAGTTCGACGCTCGATGTTTCCGGGCGCCTCTGCCCGCGCCGGCCCGGCAACGGCTCGCACTACCCAGCCTCGCGCCCCGCCCCTCAGCTAGCGCTCCGCCGGGTGCCGGACTTCCGGCATACCTGCGCCTCCGTTCCATCATTCGTCGTGCCGTACCAGCGAACAGCGCGGGCCACCGCGATTCGCCCGCCACTGCGGCCCGTCTGCCACAATGGTTTTCTGAAGAGGTGTCATGTCAATCCGCATTGTCCTCGCCTGGTGCCGGCGGGGGACGCGTCGCTGGGTGCCGGTTCCAATCGGCGTCGTGATGTTGCTCGCTGCCTGCGCCAGGCCATCGACTGCGCCCGCCGTGGCGCCGTCCACTCAATCCCTGGGCCGAGATCTGCCGGTGTATCAGCCGGCACTGGGGGAGAGGGGGCGTCCGGAGGGCCCGACCTTCGAGGCCCCGGCGGGAACCATCTCGCTGCAGGACGCGCTCGCGCTGGCCCTGTTGCACAGTCCCGACCTGGCCACGTTTGCCTGGGAAACCCGTGCGCGTGAGGCGCGGGCGTTGCAGGCGGGCCGGCTGCCGAATCCGGTGCTCGAGGTGCTGGCGGAGGATGTCGAGGCGTCCGAAGGACTCCGCGCCGGCGCCGGAAACCCGCGACTGATTCAGCCGCAAACGACCATTCAGCTCAGTCAGTTGATCGAACTGGGGGGCAAGCGCACTGCGCGGCAGGAACTCGCCACGCTCAACCGGGATCTGGCGGCATGGGACTACGAGATTGCCCGGATCGATGTCCTGACCCGAACGACCCGCCACTTCATCGACGTGGTCGCTGCCCAGGAGCTGGTGACCTTGACCAGCCAGACGACGGAGCTGGTTGAACAGGTGGAGCAGAGCGTCGGGGCCCGGGTGGTGGCCGGCGTCGTCTCACCGGTGGAACAGACCAAAGCCGGGGTGGCGCTCGCGGTCGCGCGGGTAGAACTGGGCCGGGCCCGCCGGCTGCTCGATGCCAGCCGGGGTCGGCTGGCTGGCTCCTGGGGCCGCACCGAAGCCGGCTTCCGGTCCGTCGAGGGCGATCTGCGGCAGGTGGCCGAGCCGCCCCCGCTCCCCGAATTGAGGGCCCGGTTGGCGGCCACCCCGGAGCTGGCCCGGTGGACCGCCGAAATTTCGCAGCGGCAAAGTGCGCTGTCGCTGGAACGGGCCAGGCGAGTGCCTGACGTGGCGCTCACCGTCGGCTATCGCCGGTTTACCGGCCTGCCGGGCAATACCCTGCTGTTCGGCGCGAGCGTGGCGCTGCCGGTGTTCGATCTCAACGGCCGGGGGGTCCAGGAAGCCAGCCTTCGCCTGGCGAAGGCGTACGAAGAACGCCGCGCCACCGAGGCGCGGGTTGCCGTGGCGCTGACCGAAGGGTATCAGGCCCTGGCCAGTGCCCATGAGGAACTGACCGCCCTCCGGACCACCGTGCTGCCGGGCGCTCAGCAGGCCTTCGACGCGGTCAGTGAAGGGTACCGGCTGGGGAAGTTTGAATACCTCGATGTCCTGGACGCGCAGCGCACCCTGGTCGGTGCCGGTGGCCAGTACTTGCGCGCCCTTTCCGAATATCACAAGGCCGTCGCGGATGTCGAGCGGCTCATTGGCGCGTCGCTGGTTCCGACCGCCGTTCCGCCGGCTCCCCCAGGCAAGGAGTGAACCCCCGTATGCGGCCGAAGTCGACCACTGCCATTGCGACGATCGTCGGCGTCGGGATCGTCCTGACCGCCCTCATCCTGTGGAGCGAGCCCGGCGGGAACCGCGGCGGCGAGGCCAGTGCGGAGGCGGGGCCGCTGGCCTATCCCCGGGGTCCCCACGGCGGGCGGCTGCTCTCCGACGGCCCCCTCCAGCTCGAGGTGACGATCTACGAGACCGGGGTGCCGCCCCAGTTCCGGGTGTATCCGCTGGACGCAGGATCGAAGCCACTGCGGCCGGCGGACGTCCACCTCCAGATCGAGCTCCACCGGCTGGGCGGCCGGGTGGATCGGATCGCCTTCCGGCCGGAGGGGGACTACCTGATCGGGACTTCCGTCGTCGAGGAACCGCATTCGTTCGACGTGAAAGTGCTGGCGACCCACGGCGGCCGTCAGTACCAGTGGGAATACTCGCAGATCGAGGGGAAGGTGCAGCTCGGCGCCGACCAGCGCGCCAGCGCGGGCATCGTCCTCGACACCGTGGGGCCCCGGCGGATGGTCACCACGCTCGATCTGCCGGGCGAGGTCAAGGCGGATGATACCCGCCGGGCACACGTGGTGCCGCGACTGCAAGGAGTGGTGACCGACGTGTTCAAGCAGGAGGGCGATCGGGTGCGTAAAGGTGAATTGCTGGCGGTGCTGAACAGCCGCGAGCTCGCCGATGCCAAGAGCGGCTACCTCGCGGCGACCCAGCAGGTCGAGTTCAGCCGGCTGACACTCGAGCGGGAGGAGTCCCTCTGGAAGAAGAAGATCTCGGCCGAGCGCGACTATCTCGAGGCGAAGCGGGCGTTCGATGAAGCCGAACTGACCCGACGACTGGCCGCGCAGACCCTGGTGGTGCTGGGTGTGCCGCAAGCGACGTTGCCCGCCCTCGCGACGGCGCCGGCGGAGAGCATGGCCCGCCACGAGATTCGCTCGCCCCTGGACGGTACCGTCACGGAACGCAACGTCACGATCGGAGAGGCCGTGACCGCCGACGAGAAGCTCTTCGAGGTCACCGATCTGTCGTCGGTCTGGGTCGATATCGCGGTGTACGCGACCGACCTGGCCGCGGTGCACCAGGGCCAGGAGGCGACGGTCCGATCCACCGATCTCGACCGGAAGGTCACCGGTCGGGTCAGCTTTTTCGGCCCCTTGGTTGGCCAGGAGACCCGGGCCGCCACCGCCCGCATCGTGGTGCCGAACGCCGGGGGGCGCTGGCGGCCCGGGCTGTTCGTGACCGTCCGCCTGGTGCTGGAAGCGACCACGGTCCCGCTGGCCGTTTCGGTCGATGCCATCCAGACCTTCAGGGATTGGCAAGTCGTGTTCGTGCGCTACGGCGACTGGTTCGAAGCCCGGCCGCTGGAGCTGGGGCGCAGCGACGGCGAGTGGGTCGAAGTCCGGGCGGGGCTCACGGCCGGTGAGCAGTACGCGAGCAAGAACAGTTTTGCCGTGAAGGCAGAAATCGGAAAGCTGGGGGCGACCCATGATCACTGAGGCACGAGGCCCCCATGCTTGAACGCATTCTCGGCTTCTCGATCCGCCAGCGATGGGTTGTCCTCGTCGCGACGCTCGGTATGGCGGCGTTCGGGCTCTACAACTACACCCGGCTGCCGATCGACGCGGTGCCGGATATCACCAATGTCCAGGTCCAGATCAACACGGAGGCGCCCGGTTACTCGCCGTTCGAAGCGGAACAGCGGGTGACGTTCCTGGTGGAGACCGCCATGGCGGGCCTCCCGCGGCTGCAGGAAACCCGGTCGATTTCGCGTTACGGCCTCTCCCAGGTCACGGTGGTTTTCCAGGACGGGACCGACATCTACTGGGCCCGCCAGCTCATCGGGGAACGGGTCCAAGAAGTCAAAGGCCGCCTGCCGCCCGGCATCGAGCCGACGATGGGGCCGATTGCAACCGGGCTGGGCGAAATCTTCCTGTGGACCGTCGAACCCGAACCGGGGGCCACCACGCCGGATGGTCTGCCGTACACGGGGATGGACCTTCGGACGATCCAGGACTGGATCGTCCGGCCCCAGCTGAAGACGGTGCCGGGGGTAGCCGACGTCAACACCATTGGCGGTTTCACGAAACAGTTCCACGTTACACCGTACCCGGAGAAACTCCTGGCCTACGGCTTCACATTTCGCGACGTGCTCCAGGCGCTGGCTCAGAACAACAGCAACGTCGGTGCCGGGTATATCGAGCGCCGGGGGGAGCAGTATCTGATTCGGGCGCCGGGCCAGGTGCAGGATCTCGCGGACATTCGGCAGATCGTGGTGGGCAATCACCTGAGCACCCCGATCCATCTGGACGACGTGGCCGACGTGCTGTTGGGGGAGGAGTTGCGGACCGGCGCCGCCACGGAAGACGGCAAGGAGGTCGTCCTCGGCACGGTGTTCATGCTGCTGGGCGAAAACAGCCGGGTGGTCTCGCGGCGGGTGGCGGACAAGCTGGAGGAGATCAACCGGACCCTGCCGGAGGGCGTGGTCGCCAAGACGGTGTACGACCGGACCGCCCTGGTCGATGCTACCATCACCACCGTGCAGCACAACCTGATGCTGGGCGCGCTGCTGGTGATCCTGGTGCTGTTCCTCTTTCTGGGCAACGTGCGCGCGGCAGTCATTACCGCCTTCGCCATCCCTCTGTCGATGCTGTTCGCGATCACCGGCATGGTCGAGCAGGGCGTCAGCGGCAATCTCCTGAGTCTGGGCGCCCTCGACTTCGGGATCATCGTCGACGGCGCCGTGGTGATGGTCGAGAACTGTCTCCGCCGGCTGGCCGCGCGACAGCACGAAACGGGCGCCATCCTGACCCGGGCCCAGCGTCTCGACGTGGTGTTCGACGCCTCCCGGGAAGTCTGGCGGCCCACCTTGTTCGGTCAGCTGATCATCATGGTGGTCTACCTGCCGATCCTGACGCTGACCGGCATCGAAGGGAAGATGTTCTTCCCCATGGCGTTCACGGTGCTGGCTGCGCTGTTCGGCGCGATGCTTCTCTCGGTGACCTTCGTCCCCGCCGCGGTGGCCATCTTCGTGACTGGCCGGGTGTCGGAGCAGGAAAGTCCGCCGATGCGCTGGGCGGCGAAGGTCTACCGGCCGGCGCTGACGGCGGCCCTGCGGAACCGCGGGGTGACCCTGGCCGCGGCGGCAGTCCTCATGCTGGTCACCGGGGCGATGGCGACCCGGCTCGGGAGCGAGTTCCTGCCCAGCCTCGACGAAGGGGATCTGCTGGTCCATGCGCTCCGGATCCCCGGCACCAGTTTGTCCACCGCGGTCGAGATGCAGCATGCCCTGGAACGCAAACTCAAGAGCTATCCCGAAGTGGACTATGTCTTTTCGAAGATCGGGACGGCGGAGATCGCCACCGATCCGATGCCACCGAGCGTTGCCGACACCTACGTTATGCTGAAGCCCCGGGAGCAGTGGCCGAATCCCCGGCGCCGGAAGTCCGACCTCGTGGCTCAGCTCCAGCGAGAGTTGCCGCTGATGCCGGGCAACAACTACGAATTCATTCAGCCGATCCAGATGCGGTTCAACGAGCTGATCGCCGGCGTGCGCAGTGATGTGGCGGGCAATGTCTTCGGCGACGACGTGGAGGTTTTTGCCGATCTCGGCAACCAGATCGAGGCGGTGCTCGCCACGGTGGCCGGCGCGGCAGATACCAAGGTCGAGCAGACGACGGGCCTGCCGCTTCTGACGATCAACCTCAAGCGGGCCGAGATGGCCCGCCTGGGCCTCAACGTGGCCGACGTTCAGGATGTGGTGGAAGTGGCATTCGGCGGGAAGGTGGCCGGCGAGGTGTTCGAGGGTGACCGGAGGTTTGACATCGTGGTCCGGCTCCCCGAGCGACTCCGGGCCAGCATGGAGGAAATGGGCCGACTGCCGATTCCGCTGCCCCACGGCGTTCTCCCCGCCGCGACCGGCGGGGCATCCTTTGTCCCGCTGGGAGCGGTGGCCGAGCTGGAGGTCGCCCTGGGTCCCAACCAGGTAAGCCGTGAAAACGGCAAGCGCCGGGTGGTGGTGACCGCCAATGTGCGGGGCCGGGACATCGGGTCGTTCGTGGCCGAGGCGGAACGGCGGATCGGGGAGCAGGTGGCGATTCCCGCGGGATACTGGACCGCGTGGGGCGGCCAGTTCGAGCAACTGGTGTCGGCCCGCCGGCGGCTCCAGGTGGTGGTGCCGGTGGCGTTGTTGCTGATCTTTGCACTGCTCTTCGCAACCTTCGGCACGGTGCGCGACTCACTGCTGGTGTTCACCGGGGTGCCACTGGCGCTTACCGGCGGCGTGCTGTTTCTGTGGATTGGCGGCATTCCGTTCTCGATCTCTGCCGCCGTCGGATTCATCGCGTTGTCGGGCGTGGCGGTGCTGAATGGGCTGGTGATGATCACCTTCATCAACCGGCTGCGGGTCGAGGGGCAATCGATCGATGACGCGGTGACCTACGGGGCGATGGCGCGACTGCGTCCGGTGCTGATGACGGCTCTGGTGGCTTCGCTCGGTTTCCTGCCGATGATGCTTGCGACGGGTCGTGGAGCGGAAGTGCAGCGGCCCCTGGCCACCGTGGTGGTGGGGGGCATTCTCTCCTCGACCGCGCTGACCCTGCTCGTCCTTCCGGTGCTGTACCGGCTGTTTGCCCGCGAACGAAAGGAGGTGGAGTTGTGATCCGCGAAATCAAGGCCATCATTCGTCCGGAACGCCTGCCCCAGGTCCTCCTGGCCCTGCACACGGTGCCGGGCCTTCCCGGCGTGACGGTGTCGACGGTACGGGGATTCGGCCGGCGCTACCCGCCCGGGGCCGAGATGGCCTGGGATGAAGTCGAAATGACGAAACTCGAAATCGTCGTCCCCACCGCGCAGGCCGAGGACGTGGTGCGGCTGATCGAGCGAGGCGCCCATACGGGTGGGGTGGGGGACGGCAAGATCTTCGTGATTCCGGTCGCGGGGGCGCTCAAGATTCGTTCCGGCGAACGGGATGGCGGTGCCTTGTGAGCATCGGGCCACGCCCTGGCGGTGCTGCCGGCCGTCCATGGGCTGTTGGGATGAACATCCTGCTCCGTCGGGTGTCGTCGGCCTTCGCCGCCGCCGTCGCCTCGGCTCTGCTCGTGACCGTGGTCCTTCCGGCCGAGTACGGAATCGATCCGACGGGGGTGGGCCGAGTCATAGGGTTGACCCGGATGGGCGAAATCAAGATGGCCCTTGCGCGCGAGGTGGCCGCGGCTGAAGCCGCTGAGGCAGCCGCCCAGGGGGGCACAGGGACACCGCTGGTCGACCCTGCCTCCGCCCCGGTGCTGGACGGTGATGCCGGACCAGACACCGGCATCGTCGGGGTCACAGACTCCAAGGCGAGCATCAAGGTGACCCAGATCTCCCTGGCGCCGGATGAGGGCAAGGAACTCAAGCTGGCGATGCGGAAGGGGGCACGGGCTGACTATGCGTGGTCGACCGACCGTGGGGTGGTCAACTATGACGCTCACGGCGATTCGACCAATGCCCCACGGTCGTATGTCAGCTATCAGAAGGGGTCGGGGGTAGCCTCCGACGCAGGAAGTGTGATCGCGGAGTTCGACGGGAAGCACGGATGGTTCTGGCGCAATCGGAGTCGCGACAGCATCACCATTACCCTGCGACTCAGCGGCGAGTATCTGGAAATTCAGTTGCCGCGTTGAACGATGGCCGCTCCATTCCCATGTCTGATGCTGGCGGGTAGAAGGTGCCACTGGCTCACCTGGCCACGGTCGGCGTCGCCCGGGGCCCCAACACCATTTCCCGGGAGAACGTCCAGCGGAAGATCATGGCTCAGGCCAATGTGGCCGGTCGGAACCTGGGCGGGCTGCTGTCCGCCACGGCACTGAACATGGTGGTCCTTCCGGCGCTACACTGGCTTGTCGAGAAGCAGGCGATGGAGACGCCGAGGGAGCCGATGCAGATCACCGATCCGGCTTGGGACACGTGACGTTGGATCTGGCGGGGGCGGCTCGGTTGCTCCGGGAGGCCCGGAGCGTCGGGGTACTCACCGGGGCGGGGATCTCCGCTGAGAGCGGGATCCCCACCTTCCGCGAGGCGATGACCGGGCTGTGGGCCAGGTTCGATCCCGAGGAGCTGGCCACCATGGATGCCTTCCGCCGGCAGCCGCGGATGGTCTGGGAGTGGTACGCCGAGCGGAGGAAGCGCATCGGGGAGGCTCGGCCCAATCCGGGGCACCTGGCATTGGTCGAGCTGGAACGGCGGGTGGGATCGTTCACCCTCATCACTCAGAACATCGACGGACTCCACCAGGCTGCAGGCAGCCGGAATGTGGTCGAACTCCACGGGAACATCCGGCGGGTCAAGTGTGCCGGAGAAGACACCGTGGTGGAGAGTTGGGACGAGAGCGGAGAGCTGCCGCCGCGGTGTGCGGTCTGTGGCGACCGCTTGCGGCCCGACGTGGTCTGGTTCGGGGAGTTACTGCCGGAGGCCGGGCTCCAGCGGGCATGGCAGGTCGCCGAGGAGTGTGACCTGTTCCTGTCGATCGGGACATCGAACCTGGTGGAGCCGGCGGCGGCGCTTCCGTGGCTGGTCCACCGCTCCGGTGCCACGGTCCTGGTCATCAACCCGACCACCGAGGGCCAGCGGCACGGGGCCGGGATCCATCATCTGCAGGGCCCGGCGGGGGAGCTGTTGCCGGCCCTGGTTGGAGTTGCCTGAACGTTCTCCGGGAGGTGGACAATGACCCGGTTCCTGAGGTTCATCCGAATACGACTCAGCGTAGTAGCCGTCCTGTCGTTCCACAGCGGGGCACTGGTCCCGGTGGCCGCCCAGGGCGTCACCGTCGGGCAGCGGGTCCGGGTGACCGCCCCGGCACCTGGCGTCACGATGCGCCTGGGGACCACGCACGGGCAGGAACGGGGCAAGCTGGTCAAACTGACCGCCGATTCCGTGGTCATCGCCGAGTCGTGCTACATGGTCACCTGTTCGGACGTCCTCCAGGCCGGCCAGGGGACCCGGTATGCCCTGAGGAACCTCTCCTCGCTGGAGTATCGGGCGGGGACTCGGGCTGACAGGGGCCTGCTGATCGGGTTTGTCGCGGGCACCGTCACTGCAGCCGCCCTCGCCGTCTTCAGTCCACTGAGCGAGATCACCAAGCCGCAACAGTTCGGCATCGGAATGATCGCCTTCGCCCTCCCGGGCTCGGCGATCGGACTGGCCATCGGAGCGACCCGGACGGCCTGGATTTCGGTGCCGCTGCCTCGGGGCCGGTAGCAGGGAGGCTGTCGCAGGAGGCGTCGCCCCGGTCGACCCCTCGTTGAAGGCCTCCTTACCAGCGTGCCAGGCGCATGACAAGGGCGGCGACCCGCCGCAGGGGGAGGACCTCCGGGCCACTGAGGAGTTCAGGATTGTAGTACCAGAGACTCCCGTAGTGGTCCCCGATCCTGACCTCCCCCAGAATGCCGGGCCCGTCGGTGAGCTGACTGCCCCGCCGCAACGCTCCAGCCCGTGGGAACAGGGACCACACCCCGAGCCGGTTGAGGGAGTCCGCGACAACAGGCCAGGAAGCGTCCCACATCGAGAGCCGGCACGAGCTCCACTCCGGGATGAACTGGCGCGGGAGGCATTCCGGCGGAGCGCGGGTAACCCACCAGGGCCCCAGGCGGGTACCCGTCGAATCAAGTTGGTCAGGCCAGTAGAGGTACAACTCACCGAACAGAGTATCGGGCGTCTGGACGATCCGCAGCAGCGGAGCCCAGTGCCAGATCATTCCCCCCTCGAGCGCAACGAACCGCAACTCCCGGGTGCCGGGAGCGAGCGCCGCTTCATGGAGAGCGGGAAGTCCCACGGCTCCATTCGCCCGCTCAAGCATCCGCTCCACGAAGGACTCCATCCCGACCGGAGTGGCCTGGGCGTCCGTCTCGCCGGGGAGACCGAGTGCCACAACCAGGGCGGCCATGACGACGCGTCGGGCGATCATCGGGACGGCTCCAGACGGACCACCACTTCCATCCCGATCACCTGCACGGTCGCGTTGCGAAACTCGGCGGTAAACCCCGACACCCGCACCGTCACCTGCCGACCTTCGGAAACGACTGCCGGTTTGGCGATGCCCGCCACCGCGCTCCGGAGTGGGCTGACCCCGGAGGCCACCAGCATCGCCAGGCAAAGCCGGTGAACAGGAGCCACCACGGACTGTGCACCAGGGACAGGCCCGAGGCGACCGTGAGGTTGATTCCCACGGCGAGGTAGATCCGCCGTTCGAGATACCACCGGTCGGTTTGCATGAAGTAGAGCTGGCCGGGCTGCCAGCCGGGCCGGGCGAGCATTGGGGTGAAGCTGAGCCGGGCCAGGATGTTGCCCACGACGCAGAACCCGGTGAGGGCCACTCCGATGGAGGCCAGGGCGGTGGTCACGACGCCGAGGACCCAGAGAGGGTGGGCCCGCGCCGCCAAGGCGGTCGAACCCGATCCTAGTGCGGAAACGGGATGAGGCGTCCCCAGAGGCCCGGACGCGTCCGGAGCAGATAGGCCCCGGCGACCAGCGTGGCGAGGCCGTTGGCCACGACGATCGACCACCAGGGCAGGACCGGGCGCATCGCGCTGGTCAACCAACCGACCCCAACCACCGTAACGACAAACCCGGCCACGATGGTGAACAGCACCAGGGATGCCTGAGTTGGGTGTCGCTCGGCTTGGGCAATCAGCCGAATCACGATCAGCCCGATCGCCAGGGAGAGGATCAGATGGAGCCCGTTGTACCAGAAGACTGCCAGCAGATCGGGCTGAATGGGGGATTGCAGCACAGAGGGATCCCGCAGGCCCCTGAACACTGCCTTGCCGAGCAGATCGACCGTGAACAGCGTCCCACGGGCCGCGAGGAAATCAAACGCGCTGTAGAACACGGCCACGGACGCGTAGGCAATGAGCCCCACCACGACGCCCTGTCGCCACCAACGATCTGCAGGTGCCATTGTCGTCTCCCAGGGTGGCCAGGCACTTTGTTCAAAGAAGACGGGATTCCAGCGGCCCAACTTGTTGATGAACGTCAGGGAGACGCTACCCCAAACCAGACGGGGTGGCAAGTCCTGCAGCCTGTGCTGAGGTCCTTCGCGCCGCTGGAATGCCCGGTCGGACTGAATCTTCCAGCCACTCGGGACCGGACTTGGCCCCTGGCCCCGACCTGCGGTGCGGCGCTGCTACCGGAGGTCGAACAGCTTGGTGAACTTGATGATCAGCGCCCGCTCCTGGGGCCGCCACCCCGGCGCCTCCCCATCGGTCCCGTCACCATCCAGCTCGGCATCGTTATACACCACATACAGCCCGGTCCCCGCGGCGGTGAGCCATCCCAGCCGGAGGTTGCCCTGAAAGGCCCGGCTTTCGTTGCTGTACTGGGCCAACCCCTGGAGGTAGATCCTCGGGGTGAACGAATACGCCAGCTTCAACCCCACCAGCTTCCGGACAAAATCGCCCTCCGGCAGCTTCACATCGTTCCAGGAATACCGCACCGACCCCACCATCGGGCCCCAGCGGCCGTTGACGGTCCCGTAGGCCGCGACCCGACTTCCGCTGTACAACCCGCCAATATCCAGCCGCCCCTGAACCGAGAGCGGCGCGCTCAGGTCGGTGTTGTACGCAAACCCCCAGTACCAGTTGTGGTAGGTCCCGGCCGGGATCACCACTCCCTCGGCGATCTCGAACGGCTGTTGCAGGCCATCGGTGGTGAAGTTGATCCCTGGCAGCTGGAAGAACGCCCCGTTGGCAAACTCGACATGGTTGTCGATATGCACCAGCCGGTTCTCCACGAACCAGTCCCGGCCCCGGTATTCCCAGAAGGTTACGTGCGGCCGCAACTCCCGCAACCAGGAGATCGATGGGGTCCGCACATGCCGGAGTACCCGCGCCGTGAGGAAGTAGTAGCTGTCCCGCACCAGGAACCCGACTTCGGGATTGAAGTTCTCGGCCAGATCCCGAACCGCCACGCCACCCTCCCAGTTCCGGTCGGTATAGCTGGCGCCGAGACTCCAGGCGTACTGATTCCCCTTGAGACCGGGCGTGTCGGTCAGCGCGGCATAACCATCCACCAGAATCCGGTCGCCCAGCCCGAGCCGGCTGTCGAGCCCGTAGGTCAGATTCCGGTCCCCGGTGCTGTCAGTGTTGAACCGGCTCACCAACACCCCACCGATCCGCGATCGGTTGGGCAGCTCCCGCATCACCCGCACCACTCCATAATTCTGCGGATCGATGTCGTCCCGTTCCCGCGCCTGGATGTTCAAGAAACCGAGGGTAGTGCCCCCTGACTTGCCGGAGAGCCGGGCCCCGCCCAGCAGTGGCACCGTGCTACCGCCGGGACCGATCCCGATCCGGCGGCTGAAGAACAACTCCGCCGTCTCCGGGGTCCCCACCGCAAAGGTCCCCGCGTTCTCGAGGAAAAAGGTCCTCTTCTCCGGGAAGAAGACGCTGAACCGGGTCAGGTTCACCTGCTGGTCGTCGACCTCGACCTGGGCAAAGTCGGTGTTGTAGGTCAGGTCGAGGGTCAGGCTCTGGGTGACTCCGTACTTGAAGTCCCCACCCACGTCGGCATCGGTGGTGGTCTTGGGGATCGAGAAGTCGCGTCGAGTCGAGCCGAGCAGATAAGGGGTAAGGCTGACCACCCGTTGGGCCGGAGCATCGAGCCCTTCCAGGGTGCCCGCCAGCGAGACCCGGAGCAGGGTGTACTGCCTCGGGACCGGCGCCCAGAAGGCCTGCTCGTTCTTGCGGCGGATGTTGCGCGAGAAGTTGAGCCCCCACGACTGGGCGCCGCCCTTCGGGTACCGCAGGGTCGAGAACGGAATCCGGAACTCGGCGTACCACCCCGCCCCGTCCCGGCTGGTCGCGACGGTCCAGCTGCCGTCCCAGTTGATATTGAGCCCCGCTCCGGCCCCGCGCTGCTGCCGGGTCGCGGTGATATTGACGTTTTGGCCGGAGCCGCCTTCCCCTTCGCGGGTCACCTGGCCGTCATACTCCACGCCCATCGGCGAGGTCCCGAAGACGAACGCGTTCTGTCGGTCCTTGTAGGTGTCGACCACCATCAGGAAGGCGTCGAGCTGGGTCAGATCCACATCGCGACGCGATTCACCGGCCACGATCGCTGACGGGTCGCTGTCGAAGAGCCAGGCCCCGATGTAGATCGCCTGGTCGTCGAACAGAATCCGGACTTCGGTCCGTTCGGTGACCGGACGCCCGTCGTCGGGCTCGTTCTGGATGAAATCGGAGATGACAGGCGCCTGGGCCCAGGCCGGATCGTCCAGTCGGCCGTCGATGGTGGGAGCGGTGGTGGTGCGGGTAGCGCGGGTCGTCGGGGCCGGCCGCCGGGCGCCGCGCTGGACCTGGCCGGCCTGCTGGGCGGCGACCAGAGAAGCGCCGCCCGTGATGGCCGTCAGCAGGGCCAGGAGTCGGATCGGCATTGGTACCCAAAGCTAGCGGGCCGAAGCCCCTGCCTCCAAGCCCGCGCACTGGCCGGGAGGATGGGGGAGTGGCCTTGATCGGCTGACAGTCCCTGCTACGCTCGCCTGGCGGGCTTCCGAGACCAGGGGCAGGGACTGACGCCGTCTGCGGCCGCTCCCCCACCCTCCCGGCAACCACGGTTTGCCCTCCGCAGCAGGCCTGCGGCCCCGTTCGCCACCGTGATCCTGCCTCCGAGGCGGCTTGGCGACTGAGGTCGCTGGGTGGTAGTTTGGGGCGGCAGAGTCCACTCCATCCACCGGTCGACACCTGTCACGGCTGGTCACTCCAGCAGTTCCGGGCATTCCCACATGCAGGAGATGCAATGCGAACGTTCATGGTCATACTGGTGCTCATCACCACCGCCTGGCACAGCAGCCCCGCTGGCGCACAATCGGCGGCGATGAAGCCCTTCGACCTCAACATGGACCGAGTGAAGGTCAACACCTTCGGCGGCAAGCTGGGCGATTCCCGGACCTATTTCGTTCCGTCGTACAACCTGGTGGTGTCGGTGCATGGCTCCGTGTGGGCCCAGAAGGGCGGGGCCCAGGCACACGGCAAGTTCTTCGTCGAGGGACTGACCCAACCCCTGATGCACGCGCTCGCTACGAAGCTCCAGGACGACCTTGTGACCCAGATGCGCGCCGCTGGTTACACCGTCCTCACGTATGACGATCTCAAGAATGAAGCCGATGTGGTGGGACGCGGCCGCGACAAGGTCAACGAGAAGTGGGGCTTTCCGATTCGCCACGCTACTCCGCTGACCTACATCATCGCCGCACCGAGCGAGGAGCAGCAGTTCAACAACCCGGGTGTGGGAGCAGCGTGGCCGTTCAGGGGGATCGCGAAGCAGAAGAACCTGATGGTCCTCTCGCCGGAGATCACCTTCACGGTTCCCCAGATGTACGGCCAGACGCGAGCGGGATACTCCAGCAACAGCGCAGGCATCGCGACCGACCCCGCGATGATGCTCCAGGGTGCCTGGATCGCCGCGGTCAACGGGAAGGGTGGAACGGTCAACATCATGGTGCAGCAGCACGGCATGCGGCTCGCGGCCGATTCGACCGGGATCATCAAGCAGCTGTCGGAACAGGCATACGAGTTTTCCAAGGAGTGGCAGCGCACGTCAGGCGACTTCAGCATGACACTCGATCCGGTGGCGTTTACCGATGGGATCATGCGGGTGGGGCTGGCGATCAACGCGATGATCATCTCGGAACTCGCCAAGGCGCACAAGTAGCAGTCGGCATCACCCACCGCGCGATGGGATACCGGCGGCCCACCGGTAGGGGCGGGGAGCGGCCTTGCCCGGCCGACAGTCCCTGCTACGCTCGTGTGGTGGGCTTCCGGGAAGTGGCAGGGAGTGATGCCGTCTGCGGCCGCTCCCCCGCCCTCCCGACCAGTCCACGGTTTACTTTCGGACCCCGTCACCCCAGAGTTCTGGACCCTCTTGCCTGGATCATGCATGCGAAGCCGATGCCTTGCGGCCGTTCTCATCGCCCTGACCACCTTGGGAACATCCCGGGTGGCCGCCCAGGGGCCGAGCGGCTCCCGCGGCACCCCCATCAAGGCGGGGGAATCCTGCCCAGCCGGGACCACCGAGATCAGACCGCGGCTCTGCCAGGCGCCGGAGCTGCCGGTGCCGAGCATCCTGGACTACCGACCCCGCTCGACCCTGATCACTCCGGTGCATCCGGTCCCGCGACCGAAGTACCCGGTGGTCGATTTCCACGGTCACCCCCGCCTGGGATTCGGCTCAGACGTGGACCTGGAGCAACTGGGGAAGTCGCTCGACAGTCTCAACATCCGGGCGATGGTCGTCGCCAACACGGTTTCGGGCGATGCGCTCAAGCGGGCCGTGGCGGCGATCAAGGCATCCCCCACCATGAAGGACCGGCTGCGGATCTTCACGGGAATCAACTTCCGGGACGTGGGTCCGGGATGGGCGGAAAAGGCCGTGGCCCAGCTTGAGGCCGACGCCGCGGCGGGAGCGGCGGGCATCGGTGAGCTCGGCAAGGGGCTCGGACTCTCAATCAAGAAGGCCGACGGCACCAGGCTCCGGATCGATGATCCCGCGCTCGATCCGGTCTGGCAGGCCGCCGCCCGGCTGAAGCTCCCGGTCTTCATCCACACCGCGGACCCACCGGCGTTCTGGAAGCCGATCGACTACAGCAATGAGCGCTGGCTCGAGCTGGCCCTGTTTCCCAATCGCCGGTATCCGCCCGAGCAGTATCCGCCGTTCGAGCGGCTGATGACGGAGCGGGACAACCTGCTGCGCCGGCACCCGGCGACCACCTTCGTGATCGCCCACCTGGGGTGGCACGGCAACGACCTCGACCGGCTGGGCAAACTGCTGTCGCTCCCCAACGTGTACACCGAAGTGGGCGCGGTGCTCTACGACATCGGGCGGCAGCCCCGCGCGGCCCACGACTTCTTCATCAAATACCAGGACCGCATTCTGTTCGGGAAGGACTCCTTCCAGCCCGAGGAGTATCCGTACTACTGGCGGGTGTTCGAGACCCGGGACGACTACTTCGACTACTACCGCGGCTACCACGCGTTCTGGAAGCTGTACGGGATCGACCTGCCCGACGAGGTCCTGAAGAAGGTGTACTACGCGAATGCGCTGCGGATCACGGCCGGGTTGCCTCAGGCTGGTTGGCCGCGATAGGTCGCTAGTCGCGGCCAGCCGCTGCTCGCGATGGGCGGCCGGGCGGGGCTCGGCCTCGGGCGGCTGGCAGTCCCTGCTACGCTCATCTGGTGAGTTTCGAGTTCTGCGGCAGGGACTGATGCCGCCGCCGGCCGAACCCCGCCCCTCCCGGCCTACACCTCTATCGCCGCCGTTCACCACACGCCACTCGCTACTCACCGCTTACCGCTTACCGCTCACCGCCCAACCCGAGTTGGCGCCGGGGTCCGCGTGGCCGTACCATCTACGGTATCCCGTCGTGCCCTCCACCATGCTCGGAGTCCCCGGATGCCACTTCGCCTTCCGACCGCCCTCGTGATTCTCGCCGCCATGCTGACCTCCCCAATCCACGCCCAAGTTGCTGACCAGGCCCTCACGGCCCGCGCCCGGGCGATCCATGATCGAGTGATCACCCTCGACACCCACGTGGACATCTCCCCCGCCAACTTCACGGCGGAGCGGAACTACGGGACCGGTCTGTCCGGACAGGTGGACTTGCCCAGGATGGAAGCCGGCGGACTCGATGCCGTCTTCCTGATCGTCTATGTGGGCCAGGACCCGGACATGACCGCCACCGGCTTCGCGCGGGCCAACGCCGCCGCGATCGAGAAGTTCCAGGCGATCCACCGGCTCACCGACTCCCTGGCGCCCAACCGGATCGGGCTGGCCCGGACCGCGGCAGCGGTTCGTCAGATTGCCGCCAGCGGCCGGAAGGTGGCGCTGATCGGGGTGGAGAACGGTTACCAACTCGGTGATGACCTGGCCAACGTGCGCGCGTTTGCCGAAATGGGGGCCCGGTACCTGTCACTGGCGCACAACGGACACAGCCAGCTCTCCGACTCCAACACCGGCGAACGCGACGGCGTCTGGCTGTATGGCGGCCTGAGCCCCCTCGGTCGCGCGGTGATCGGAGAACTGAACCGCTGGGGGATCATGGTCGATATCTCCCACCCCTCCAAAGCCTCCATGATGCAGACGATCGGGATCACCAAGGCCCCGATCATCGCCTCCCACTCCGCGGTGCGGGCGCTCTGCAATCACAGCCGGAACCTGGATGACGAGCAGCTGCTGGCCCTCAAGCAGAACGGTGGAGTGGCCCAGATCGTGGCGTTCAACAGCTACCTCAAGTGCGGCCCGGCTTCTCCGGAACGCGAGGCCGCCCTGGCAGCCCTCCGGACCGAGGTCGGGCTGACCAGCGGTTCCCCCGCCGAACTCCGGGCCCTGAGCGACGCGCAGCGCGCTGCCTTCCGGGCCCGGATGCAGGAGCTTGACCAGCAGTTCCCGCCTCCGCCCCGCGCCACGGTGGGTGATTTAGTCGACCACATCGACTACGCGGTGCGGCTGATCGGACTCGACCACGTGGGGATCAGCTCCGACTTCGACGGTGGTGGCGGGGTGGAGGGCTGGAGCAATGCCGGCGAGACCTTCAACGTGACGCTGGAGCTGGTCCGGCGGGGGTACACCGAGGCGCAGATCGGCCAGCTCTGGAGCGGGAACCTGCTCCGGGTGATGGATCAGGTGGACCGGATCGGGCAGGAACTGCGGCGGATGACACCATGACTGCGCCTTGGGTTGTTGGGTCGAAAGGGTCGGGGTCCCCGACCCTTCCGACCCACCGTCGACTGCTCGCGGTCCTGTTCGTCGCAGGACTTGCTACCGGTGCTCCTGGTGGCCTCCGGGCCCAGACCGCCGATCTGATCCTGACCGGGGCCAG
This sequence comes from uncultured Gemmatimonadaceae bacterium, assembly GCA_964364615.1. Classification (GTDB taxonomy): domain Bacteria; phylum Gemmatimonadota; class Gemmatimonadetes; order Gemmatimonadales; family GWC2-71-9; genus SZUA-320. Next base: position 3,385 of record CAYINH010000001.1, on the reverse strand, counting down.
GGTTTGGACCGGCGACAGCACCAATCCCACCGCCCAGGCGGTGGCCATTGCCCGGGATCGGATTCTGGCGGTGGGCAGTGCGGCCGAGATCGCCCGCCTGGCCGGGTCGGCGACGCGGACCATCGAACTCCGGGGCCGGTTCATCTCTCCGGGCTTCATCGACAACCACACCCACTTCTCTCAGGCCGGTGCCCTCCTGCTCGGGGTCAACCTGCTCGACGTAGCCGACGAAGCCGGTCTGATCAGCCGAGTGCGCGAAGCGGGAGACCGGATGCCCGAGGGCGCCTGGCTGGTCGGCGGCGATTGGGGCGCCTACGAGGCTTGGGCCCAGGGCTCCACCGGGCGGGAGGGTGCGGCCGCGCGCCAGCCGTTTGCCCCCACCAGGGCGTTGATCGACTCGATCACCCCCGACACCCCTGCCCTCCTCTCCAAGTGGGATCGCTCGGCCTATCTCGCCAACGGGAAGGCGCTTTCCCTGGCGGGCGCCGTCTGTGGCTGGCCCGGGGTCAAGTGCCGGGACGGCCAGGCCACGGGACGGCTCGATGAGACTGCGGCCAATCGAGTGCGCAGCGCGATCCCCACCAAACCAATGACCCAGCGGCAGGCCGAGGGGCGCATCGCGCTGGAGCAGCTCAGCAGCTACGGGGTTACCACGATCCACGACATCACCGGCTTCGATCAACTGGCGGTCTATCAGGAACTCCGCCGTCGCGGGGAACTCACCACCCGGATCTTTGCCCGGCCCACGATGGACAACGTGGACCGGCTGCTGGAGATGGGGATTCTCCCCGGTTTCGGCGACGATCTGATCAGGATCGGCGGCCTCAAGGGCTTCGTGGACGGGATCATGGGAAACTCCTCCGCCCGGTTCTATGAGCCCTACCTGACCAGCGGCAAGCTCGGCGAGTGGCGGGTGATGATGAACCCGCCCGGCAACATGGCTCGGCTGCTCAAGACCGCCGACTCCGCCGGCTATTGGCCGATGGTGCACGCGATCGGTGATCACGGGATCGATACCCTGCTCACCATGTTCGAGGAGACGATGCGGGTCAACGGGGACAAGCCCCGCCGGTTCCGGTTGATTCACACCCAGGTGATTCGCGACGCCGCGGTGGCGGAGCGGATGGCGCGGCTCGGCGTCATCGCTGAGGTACAGCCGTATCATGCGATTGACGACATGCGCTGGATGGAAGAGCGGATCGGGGGTCGGTCGCGCTGGGCCTATGCGTTTCGGACGCTCCAGCAGGCGGGCGTCCTGCTGAGCTTCGGGAGCGACTGGCCGGGAACCAACGCCGCGTGGTACACCGCCGATCCGATCAAGGGGATGTACGCCGCGGTCACTCGGCGAACGCTTGAGGGTGAGCCGGCGGCAGGGTGGTTCCCCGAGGAGCGGGTGGATCTGGAGACGGCCCTGCGAGGGTACACGGTCAACAACGCCTGGGCTGAGGGTGCGGAGGATCGAAAGGGCCGACTGGCACCGGGATACCTGGCTGACCTGGCGGTCTGGGATGCCGATCCGTTCGCCGGGTCGGCGTCCGGGCTGGGGGACCGGCGGATTGTGCTGACGATACTGGCCGGGCGGATCGTGTACCAGGCCCGCCCCTAGTCGTGGTCCGGGTCGGCCGCGTTGGGGCTTCGATTGCCCGCGCGGGAGGGTTCCTCCAGGCGAGCTGGCACCAGACACTCCGCCAGCGCCTCGGAACTACTGACCTCCTCGGCTCCCTGGGTTGATCCCGCCGGGCCCTTCCGACTTGCCTGCCTGAACTATCCGTGGGTGAAGGTGGGGACATGACCTTGTGGGGCTGGCAGTCCCTGCTACGCTCGCCAGGCTGAGTTCGGAGTGCTCGGGCAGGGACTGACGCCCCCCGCGGTCACGCCCCCACCCTCACCACCAACGGGCTGCCCCACGGCGCTACCATCACGGGCGCATGCCCGGCGGACGGGTCGGCATGTGATGGTCGCTGGCGGGCGGAAGGGAGCAGGGGGGTGAGGGTACGATCCGCGAGCTTCGGTCTCTGGGCAGCCACCCGCAAACCCGAAGAACTGCCCCGCACGATTGGTGGTAGTGGCCGAGAGGGGCCGTGGCGGGCGGTCTTACCTCCAGCGGTACCGCATCGTCACCGCGCCCGTGAAGGTCCCCCAGATCACGCTGATCTCCGTCTCCTGGACCACCCCGGTGAACCTGGTGGGCTGATCAACACTGGGGACCATGAACACGAGGAACGCCCCGTCCTGGGTGTAGCCGCCTGACCACGACGGGTTGGAGAGGACCCTCCCTTCACAGGAATCCCGCTCCACGTATGATTGCTCGAACCCACCGGTAAGGCTGTCCAATCTGAGAATCCCTTCTGTCATCAGGATTCGGCAGGTTGACGGACTACCATCCCGGTTGGGCAGTGGCCCACGATCGGCCGGGATTGCGGCGCCTTCATAGGCCACCACTGGAAATGCACCGTGCACCCGCGCCGTCGTGGGGCCCCGCTCGATGGGGGCCTGGCTTGAGCCCGCGATGGTGGCCAAAGCCGCGCCGACGCCCAAACAACGCCTGAGCGACAGAGGGTGCCCTAGCCCACAAGGGGAGGAAGCCGCCATCGGGGTCACTATTGGAAGAGATCGGTCAGGGCAAGCCATGAGTTCGCCGGAAGTCCGACCGTGGTCCCTGGATACTTGAAACGGTAGCTGCCGTTGAAACACCCGAACCGGTTCGGTCCGAAAACATCATACGTGGTTTGAGTAATCGGAATCCATGACGCCGTCGTCGGGTCTGCGAACTGAATCACGTTCGCCGCGATCCGCGGGACAGTGGGGCACTCGCCAGCCGGATCGTATCCATATCCCTCCCACGCGACCCAGCCGATGACAGGATCATTGTTCGAAGGCCCACAGGACACCGCCTTCTGCTCCCACCCACCGACATCGTAGTTGTAGATGTTCCCGTACCAGCACTGCCCGTTGGTCTGGCCCGTATTCGGAGTAACCATTGCGATCGCGACGGTTGGCTTCCCCTGGAACATCCGAACGTACTTCGACTGGAACAGGAGATCGATGTCCTCAAAGACCACGAAAAGCCCCTGGTTGGAGCCGCACCAGTCAGCCCATCCCTGACGGTGCTGTGTAGCGGGGTTCCCGTATTCGAGTGCATGCCAAGTCACCATCTCCAAGCACGCGCCACCCGGAGCCATCGCCGCCGGTGCAAACATGTTCGCCGAGGTGGCGCCGCCAACAGTCAGGTCCACGCTCAGTCCGACGTCGCTGAGAAGGTAGAGTCCGTACCACGGTTTGCTCGCCTGGCTCAAGCCGATATAGGCGACAGGATCCTCACTCACGACTGAGCCCTCCATAAGACTGGCGCCCTGCGAGCCGATGGGTCGTCGCGTGGAAGGGA